>NZ_JACARZ010000118.1:0-51209 GCF_013386315.1 Pseudomonas sp. P7779
TTGCAACTGGGCGCTGAAGATCACGTGCTGATCCTGACCCAGCACCACATCGTGTCGGATGCCTGGTCGATGCGGGTCATGATCGATGAGCTGATGCAGTTATACCGCGGCTTCAGTCAAGGCCAACCGGCGGCGTTGGCGGCACTGCCGATCCAGTATGCCGATTACGCACAGTGGCAGCGTCAGTGGCTGGCGGCGGGTGAGCAGCAACGTCAGCTCAGCTACTGGACAGAACAGTTGGGCGGCGAGCAACCGGTCCTTGAACTGCCAACCGACCATCCACGTCCGGTTCAGCAAAGCTATCGTGGGGCCCGGCTGCCGATCACCCTCGAGCCGTCCCTGGCCGAGAGTCTCAAGCGCCTGGCGCAGCAGCAAAACACCACACTGTTCATGCTGCTGCTGGCCGGCTTCCAGACCTTGTTGCACCGCTACAGCGGGCAGCAGGATATTCGTGTCGGGGTACCGATTGCCAACCGCAATCGCCTGGAAACCGAAGGGATGCTGGGTTTCTTCGTCAACACCCAGGTACTCCGGGCCGACATTGAGGGGCACCTGCGCTTTGACCAATTGCTTCATCAGGTCAAGCAGCGGGTACTGGGAGCACAGGCCCATCAGGACCTGCCGTTCGAGCAACTGGTGGAGCTGCTTGCACCTGCACGCAACCTGAGCCATACGCCGTTGTTCCAGGCCATGTTCAACCATGCCAGTGATGCTCGTCGCGAGGCGATTGAACTGCCGGGGTTGAGCCTGGAGCAATTGACCTGGGATTCGGGCAGCGTGCAGTTCGACCTCTCCCTGGATACGTTCGAGTACAGCGAAGGCATCAGTGCCGCACTGTCCTATGCCTCTGACTTGTTTGAGCCAGCCACCGTCGCACGCCTGGGCGAACACTGGCTGAACCTGCTGCGCGCGATTGTGGCCAACCCCACCCAGCGCATCGCCGAATTACCGATGCTCGATGCGGTGCAGCGCCGGATGATGGTTGAGGACTGGAACCGCACGTTCGCCCACTACCCGAACCACCAGCCGGTGCACCACTTGATCGAAGCCCAGGTGGAGCGGGCCCCGCATGCCGTGGCGTTGGTGTTCGAGGGGCAGTCGTTGACCTATGCCCAGCTCAACGCGCGGGCCAACCGATTGGCTCATGCCTTGATCGCGCGTGGCGTAGGCCCCGATGTGCTGGTGGGCATTGCACTGCACCGCAGCCTGGAAATGGTGGTGGGCCTGTTGGCGATCCTGAAGGCCGGCGGCGCCTATGTACCGCTGGACCCGGAATACCCGCCGGAACGCCTGTCCTACATGATCGACGACAGCGGCATCGAATGGTTGCTGACCCAGCAAGCGCTGGTCGCAACCTTGCCGCTGCCGGAACGGGTGCGCACGCTGATACTCGATGGTGACGATGCCTGGCTGGCCGGTGAGGCGCAAGGCAACCCCGAGTCGCGGGCCGTCGCGCAAAACCTCGCCTATGTGATTTACACCTCCGGATCCACTGGCAAACCCAAAGGGGCTGGCAACAGCCACGGTGCCCTGACCAACCGGTTGTGCTGGATGCAACAGGCCTACGGGTTGCACGCCGACGACCGCGTGCTGCAAAAAACGCCGTTCAGCTTCGATGTGTCCGTCTGGGAGTTTTTCTGGCCGCTTATGACCGGCATCCGCTTGGTCGTGGCGTCGCCTGGGGATCATCGCGATCCACAGAAGCTGGTCCAATTGATCGAGCGCGAGGGCATTACTACCCTGCATTTCGTCCCGTCGATGCTGCAAGCGTTCGTGCTGGATGCCAATGTCAGCCGCTGCACCAGCCTCACCCGTATCGTTTGCAGTGGCGAAGCGTTGCCGATCGATGCGCAGCAGCAGGTCTTCGCCAAGCTGCCGGGCGCGGGGCTGTTCAATCTCTACGGCCCTACCGAAGCCGCAATTGACGTCACCCACTGGACCTGTCGTGACGAGGGCCGTGACGCAGTGCCCATCGGCGAGCCGATTGCGAACTTGATGACCTACATTCTCGACGCCGAGCTCAACCCGGTGCCCTGCGGCGTCAATGGCGAACTGTACCTCAGCGGCCAGGGACTGGCGCGTGGGTACCACCGTCGCCCGGAGCTGACGGCCGAACGATTCGTGGCAAGCCCGTTTGTCGCGGGTGCACGGCTGTACCGCACGGGCGACTTGGCCCGTTACCGCGTTGACGGGGTGATTGATTACATTGGCCGTATCGACCATCAGGTGAAAATCCGCGGTTTTCGTATCGAGCTGGGTGAAATCGAGGCCCGTTTGCTGGAGCACGGGGCCGTGCGCGAAGCCGTGGTGGTGGCGCAGGACAGCCGCAACGGCAAAGCCCTGAGTGGCTACGTCGTTACCCAGCCTGGCGCCGCCAGCGACTGGCCGGCACTGCGCGAGGCGCTGACAGCGCATCTGCGCCAGACCCTGCCGGAACACATGGTGCCGACGCACCTGACGCCGCTGGAAAAAATGCCCCTGAGCCCCAACGGCAAACTCGACCGCAAGGCTCTCCCGGTGCCAGACATGGCTGAGGTACAGCAGGACTTCGTGGCTCCCGCCAATGCAGTCGAAAGTGTCCTGGTCGAGATCTGGCAAGCCGTGCTCGGCGTGGCCCGGGTGGGCACTGCCGATAACTTCTTCGCCTTGGGCGGTGACTCGATCAATTCGATTCAAGTGGTCAGCCGTGCACGTCAGCTGGGAATCGGCCTGGCCCCCAAGGACCTGTTCCTGCACCAGAACATCCAGGCGCTGGCCCGGGCTGCGAGCGCCGATCAAGCCGCAACGATCGATCAGGGGCCGGTCAGCGGTGACAGCCATCTGGTACCGATGCAGCACTGGTTCTTCGCCAATGACATGGCGCACCGTGACCACTGGAACCAGTCGCTGATGCTGACCCCGCGCGAGCCATTGGACGGCGCATGTCTGCAGCAGGCCCTTGAGCACGTGGTGGCCCATCATGACGCCTTGCGCTTGCGCTTCGTGCAATCGGGCGATGGTACCTGGCAGGCCAGCCATGAGGCCGTCGGCGCGCAACCGGTAGGCCTCTGGCAGCGCCAGGCAGAGAACGCCGATGAGATCATCGCCATTGCCAACCAGGCGCAACGCAGCCTCGACCTGCAACACGGCCCGCTGCTGCGTTGCAGCCTGATCGCAGTGCAGGACGGCAGTTCGCGCCTGCATCTGGCGATTCACCATCTGGTGATGGACGGTGTGTCGTGGCGCGTGCTGCTGGAAGACTTGCAAACGGCCTACCGGCAGCTGGCGGTAAACCAGCCTGTGGTGTTGCCACCCAAGTCCACCGCGTTCAAGGCGTGGGCCGAGCAGTTGCAGGGCTACGCCCACAGCGAAGGGCTGGCTCGGGAGTTGAGTTACTGGACCGGGCAACAGGCCCATGCGTTGCCGGAACTGCCACGGGCGCGGCCTGAGGGCAGCCAGGCTTCGGTGCATGGCCATTCGGTCAACACGCGTCTGGATACAGAACAGACTCGGCGCCTGCTCAAGCAGGCACCGTCGGCCTATCGCACCCAGGTCAACGACCTTTTGCTCAGTGCCCTGGCGCAGGTGATTTGCCAGTGGACTGCGCAACCTGCGTGCCTGGTGCAACTGGAAGGCCATGGCCGTGAGGAACTGTTCGGCGACGTCGACCTGAGCCGCACGTTGGGCTGGTTCACCAGCCTGTTCCCGGTGGTATTGACCCCATCGGTGCACGCGGCAGACACCATCAAGGGCATCAAGGAACAGCTGCGCGCGGTGCCGAACAAGGGCCTGGGTTATGGCGTGCTGCGTTACCTCGGTGCAGAGGATGTCCGCTCGCGTCTGGCGAAACTCGCGCAGGCCCGGATTACCTTCAACTACCTCGGCCAGTTCGACCAGAGCTTTGATGAGCAGGCGTTATTCGCGCCGAGCGAGGAGGGCAGCGGGGCTGGGCACGCTGATGACGTGGCGCTGGGCAACTGGCTGACCATCGATGGCCGGGTGTACAACGGCCAGTTGTCCCTGGACTGGACCTTCAGCCGCGAAGTTTTTGATGAGGCCACCGTCCAGCAATTGGCCGATGCCTACGGCGTCGCGTTGCAGGCACTGATCGAGCATTGCTGCGGCGAAGAGCATCAGGGCCTGACGCCGTCTGACTTCCCGCTGGCCCGTTTGACCCAGGCGCACCTTGACGGCTTGCCGGTGCCCGTGGCGCAGGTGCAAGACGTCTATGCGTTGTCACCGATGCAAGAAGGCATGCTGTTCCACACCCTGGCCGACGACAGCAGCGGTTTGTACATCAACCAGATCAGCCTGCCGGTACACGGGCTGGATACCGAACGCTTCGCCGCAGCCTGGCAATCGGTGATTGAGCGTGAGGACATTCTGCGGACCAGCTTTCACTGGCAGGATGGCTTGAGCGCCCCGGTGCAAATTGTCCACCGCCAGGCCGAATTGCCGCTGCTGATCGAAGACTGGCGCGGCCGGGACATCAGCGAACAGGCGATCGGCGAGCGCGCAACGGCTGATTACCTGCAAGGGTTCGATCTGGCCCGTGCGCCGTTGCAGCGTGTGCTGTTGCTGCGGCTTGAGGACGACCGCTACCAGATGATCTGGACCTGCCATCACATCCTGATGGACGGCTGGAGCAGTTCGCGACTGTTTGGCGAGGTAATGCAGTTTTATGCCCAGGGCCACGTGCCGACACGCAACGGTCGTTACCGCGAGTTCATCGAATGGCTGCAACGCCAGGATCAACGGGCGCTGGAGGGCTTCTGGAGAAGCCGTCTTGCAACGCTGGAGCAGGCCACTTCGCTGAACCAGGCGATGTTCCCGCGGCATGTCGAGGATTTGCCCGGGCACCAAGCGCTTTACTC
Source organism: Pseudomonas sp. P7779 (assembly GCF_013386315.1). NCBI lineage: Bacteria > Pseudomonadati > Pseudomonadota > Gammaproteobacteria > Pseudomonadales > Pseudomonadaceae > Pseudomonas > Pseudomonas sp. P7779. The sequence goes on from NZ_JACARZ010000118.1 coordinate 4,854, forward strand.
ACGTTGGGATGCGGTGCAAACCGCACGCCTGCAACAGGCTTGCCGCGCCTTGCAAATCACCCCCAACACGCTGATCCAGGGCGCGTGGCTGTTGTTGCTGCAACGCTTTACCGGGCAGAACACTGTGGTGTTCGGTGCCACCGTGGCTGGCCGTCCTGCGGGGTTGGCCAATGCCGACAACATCCTGGGGCTGTTCATCAATACGCTACCGGTGATCCAGACCCTGGAACCCGCGCAGCCGCTGGATCAGTGGCTGCAAGCGTTGCAGGCCTGCAACATGGACATCCGTGAGCACGCACACGCGCCGCTGGCGGATATCCAGCGCTGGTCGGGGCTGGGTGGGCAAGGGCTGTTCGACAGCATCATCGTGTTTGAAAACTACCCGATCGATGAGCGCCTGGGTGAGCAACAGGACACCGGCCTGAGTTTCGGCGAGTCGCGTAACCATGACGTGACCAACTTTGCGATGGACCTGGCGGTCAATCTCGGCGAACAGTTGTCGATCGAATATCTGTTCCTGCGCAATGCCTTCAGTGTCGAGGCGGTAGAGCAGATTCGCCGCTGCATGGAAGACACCCTCGAGGCCATGATCGTTACGCCGACGGCGCGCCTGGGCAACCTTCAGCGCCTTGGGGCCGAGCAGTGGCGAGCCTTTGAGCAGTGGAGTGCGGCGCCGAATGCCAGCTATCACGCGCAGCTCTTGCCGGAACTGATCGCACGCCATGCCGATTCGCGTGGCGAGGCGACGGCACTGGTGTGTGGGGGCGATTCGCTGAGCTACGGTGAGCTGGAACGTCGAGCCAATGGCCTGGCCCATCGCTTGATCGAGCTGGGGGCTGGGCCGGAAGTGGTGGTCGGGGTGGCCCTGGAGCGCTCCGTCGAGATGATCGTGGCGTTACTGGCGGTGATGAAAAGCGGCGCGGCTTATGTGCCGTTGGACATCGACTATCCGCCCGAACGCCTGGCGTTCATGATGCAAGACTCGGCGATGGCGCTGTTGCTGACCCATAGCCAGGTGCAGGCGCGCCTTCCGGCGGTGGAAGGCCTGGCGCAGCTGGCCATCGACACGTTTGACCGCGCCGGCTACAGCGACACGCCGCCCGCCAGCAGTTTGCTGGGCGCCAATCTGGCCTACTTGATTTATACCTCGGGCTCCACCGGTCGGCCGAAAGGCGTGGCAGTGGCGCATGGGCCGATGAGCATGCATTGCCAGGCCATCGCCGGGCTGTATGACATGGATGAGCGCACCCGCGAGCTGCATTTCATGTCATTTGCCTTCGACGGCGCTCATGAGCGCTGGCTCAGTACGCTATTGAGCGGGGGCACGCTGGTGATCCGCGATGCCAGCCTGTGGACACCGGAGCAGACCTTCGACGCCTTGCATCAACACGGCATCACGATTGCCTGTTTCCCGCCGGCCTACCTCAAGCAGTTGGCCGAGTACGCGGCCCATAGCCAACAGGAACCACCCGCGGTACGGGTGTATTGCTTCGGTGGCGATGCGGTGCCGGACCAGACCTTCGAACAAGTGAAAGCGGCACTGCGTCCACAGTTCTTTACCAACGGCTATGGCCCCACCGAAACCGTGGTCACGCCGATGCTCTGGAAGGTCCCGGTCGACACCCGGTGCGAGGCCGCCTATGCGCCGATCGGGCGTGCTGTCGGCGAGCGCGCGCTGTACGTGCTGGACGAAGACCTCAACCCGCTGCCGCCGGGGATTGCCGGTGAGCTCTACATCGGCGGACAGGGCATTGCCCGCGGCTATTACCGTCGTCCGGACCTGAGTGCCGAGCGCTTTGTGCCGGACCCGTTCGGGTCGCCGGGCGATCGCCTCTACCGCAGCGGCGACCTGGTACGCCAGCGTGTTGATGGTGTGCTTGATTACGTCGGGCGTATTGACCACCAGATCAAGGTCCGGGGCTTTCGCATTGAACTGGGGGAAATCGAGGCGAGCCTGCGGCAACTGGACGATGTCAGTGACGCGTTGGTGATCGCCCGTGACAGTGCGTCGGGCAAGCAACTGATCGGTTATGTGGTGACGCCCGATGGCATGGCCATCGGTGATCGCCTCAAGGCGGACTTGCGCGCGCAATTGCCGGATTACATGGTGCCCACCCAGGTCATCTGCATGGCGGCGCTGCCTGTCACGCCCAACGGCAAGCTGGATCGCCAGGCCTTGCCGGAGCCTGAATTCAAGGGCGGCGAGTATGTTCCCGGCCGTACTCGTGACGAGCAACTGCTGGCACAGGTCTGGGCTGATGTGTTGCAAGTGGAGCGCGTGGGCATCACCGACAACTTCTTCGAGTTGGGCGGTGACTCGATCCTCAGCCTGCAAGTCGTCTCGCGGGTACGCAACCACCCTGAACTGAAGATGGACCTCAAGCTGCGGGACCTGATGCGCGGGCAGACCATCGAGGCGATTTTCGAGCAGCGTTCAAGCACCGTCGCCACGCTGATCGAGGATGTTTCGCAGGTGGCCGCCGAGGGCCAGTTCAACCTGATTCCGATCCAGCAGTGGCTGTTCGACCAGCGTATGAGCGAGCCGCACCATTACAACCAGGCATTGATGCTGCGTGCACGCCAGGCGCTGAATCTGCCGGCGCTGGAGCTGGCATTGCGCTGCATGTTGAAGCAGCACGACGCCCTGCGCCTGCGCTTTCGTGAGGTGGGCGCACGCTATTACCAGCATTACCAGCCGCTGGAGGACATGCAGGCGCAATGGGCCACTGAGCCCTTGTTATGGCAACACACCGTGGCCGATGAAGCGGAGCTTGAGCTGTACGCCGAACAGGTACAGCGCAGCCTGGACCTGCAAGACGGGCCGGTGTGGCGTACCGCTCATGTGACGTTGGGCGATGGCCAGGTGCGGGTATTGATGGTGATCCATCATTTGGTGATCGACACCGTTTCCTGGCGTTTGCTGCTGCAGGATTTGCAGGTCGCTTATGAGGCTTACCGCAATGGCCAGGCGCCGGCCCTGCCGATTCGTACCAGCAGCTACCGGGCCTGGGCCGAGGGGCTGCAAGCGTACGCGGCGAATTATCCGGCGCAGGAGCAAGCCTGGTGGCTTGAGCAGATCGACCAGCCGGGCAGTGAGCTACCGTGCGATAACCCGCGTGGCAAGAACCAGGTGCAGTACCAGTCGGTCGCGCTGATGGGCCTGTCGCAGGAACATACCCAGCAGTTGCTCAAGCAAGTGCCTGCGGTCTACCAGACGCAGATCAACGATGTGTTGCTCGCCGCGCTGAGCCGGGTGTTGTGCCGCTGGAGCGGGCAGCCTTCGGTATTGATCCAGCTCGAAGGCCATGGCCGCGAAGACCTGGTCAAGGACATCGACCTGAGCCGCAGCCTGGGCTGGTTCACCAGCATGTTCCCGGTGCGCCTGGCACCCGGTGCCGGGGCTGATATCGGGAGCTCGGTGCGTGCGGTGCAGCGGCAATTGGCGGCCGTACCGAACAAGGGCCTGGGCTACGGCATCCTGCGTCACATGAGCGGTGTGTCGATGGCCGATACCTTGCGCCTGGCACCCCAGGCGCGTGTCACCTTCAACTACCTGGGGCAGTTCGACCAGAGCTTCGATGACAAGGCGATGCTGGTGCCGGCTCAGGAGAGCTATGGCAGTTGCTACAGCCCGCAGGCGGCCCTGGGCAATTGGCTGGAAGTGGTGGGGCAGGTGTATGACGGACGCCTGGCGATGCGCTGTATTTTCAGCACGCGCCGCTACCGTGCCGAAACCGTCGAACAGTTGATGCGAGAGTACCAGGCCGAACTGGAGGCGCTGATCGAGCATTGCGTGGCACAAGCGGCTTAAGGATTGAGGCCGATCCATCGTTATACAAAGAGGGGCCCTTGTGGCTCCTCTTTCGTCTGTGGCTTTTTCATAAGGAAACCTGCGATGTCCTTGCATCCGGAACTCAATGCCTTCCTCGACCTGGCGCAAGAAAGCCAGGCGGACGGTCCTGGGCCGTTTCACCTGTCAACGCCCGCCCAAGCTCGTGAGGCGTTCGAGCGCACCACCGCGCAACTGCGCTGGCAGGCGCCTGCGCAGGTGCGCTGCAGCCACATCGAATTCACGGCACGCGATGGCGCGACGCTGGCGTTGCGTGTGTACCGTCCCGCTGACGTTTCGGCGCAGAGCCTGCCGGTGCTGGTGTACTTCCATGGCGGTGGCTACGTGGTCGGCAGCCTGGAATCCCATGACGGGGTGTGCCGCGAATTCTGCGCCAGAACTCCGTGTGCGGTGGTTTCAGTGGGTTATCGACTGGCGCCGGAGCACAGGTTCCCGACGCCGCTGAACGATGGCGCCGATGCCCTGGCCTGGCTGGCCGATAACGCTGCAGCCGAAGGCCTGGACCTCACCCGCGTGGCTTTCGGTGGCGACAGTGTGGGGGCCACGCTGGCGACGGTGCTGGCGTTGCAGTCGGTGCTCGAGCCCGCGACGCTGGCAATTAAACCCTGCTGGCAACTGCTGTGCTATCCGGTGACGGACGCTTCTACCAATAGCCCGTCGACCGAGCTGTTCGGCGAGGGCTATCTGCTGGAGACCGAGACACTGGAATGGTTCTACCGGCATTACGCCCGGGAGGCGGCGGATCGTCTTGACTGGCGCTTCTCGCCATTGCTGGCGCCGGGGTACCCGGGCATGCCACCGGCGCTGATTGCGTTGGCCGGTCATGACCCGCTGCTGGATGAAGGGCGTGCCTATGCCCGACGGTTGCAGGAACAGGGGGTAGCGGTGGAAGTGATCGAGTACGCCGGGTTGATTCACGATTTCCTGCGCCTGCAGAGCGTGGTGCCGGATATCGACGAGGTGTACGGTCAATTGACCCTGGCATTGCGAGCCGCGCTGGCAGCTTGAGAACAGGCACAAAAAAACCGGGCCAGGCCCGGTTTTTTTGTGGGTGTTGCCTAGAAGTTGTACGTCACGTCAACCGAGGCGACGCGTTCCTGGCCGTAGTAGCAGCCGAACGAGTAGTTGCAGTGGGACACGTACTCGCGGTTGAACACGTTCTGCACGTTCAGGCTGGTCTCCACGCCACGCAGGCTTGGCGATACCTTGCTCAGGTCGTAGCTGACGGTGGTGTCATAGACCACAAAGCCCGGGACCTCGAACGAGTTGGCAGCATCACCGGGTTTGGGGCCGGTGTAGCGGGCGCCGGCACCGAAGGTCAGGCCATTGAGCACCGCCTGGGTGAAGTGGTAGTCAACCCACAGCGATGCCGAAACCGGTGCCTGTTGCTCGGTGCGGTTACCGGTGTTGCCGTAGTTGTTCTTGATGTAGAACGCGTCGAGGTAGGACGCAGCAGCCAGTACGTCGACGTTGGCAATCGACGATTTGACTTCCAGTTCGACACCGCGGGAGCGAACCTGGCCTTGCTGGACCGAGTACTGGGTGTACTCGTTATCCTGGCTCAACACGTTTTTCTGCTTGATCTGGTACACGGAAGCCGTGATCAGCGTCTTCTCGAACGGCTGGTACTTCACACCCACTTCGTACTGTTCGCCTTCGGTCGGCGCGAAGGCCTTGCCGCCACGTTCGGGCGCGGTAGTGCCAACGGTCGGCAGGAAGGATTCGGAGTAGCTGACGTACGGCGCCAGCCCGAAGTCGGTGACATAGGTCAGGCCGACACGGCCGGTGAACTTGTTGTCACGCTGTTCGGTGATGGAGTTTGCAATCAGGTCCTTGTTTTCAACTTCGGCCCAGTCCTGACGGCCACCAATGGTCAGGATCCACTTGTCCAGTTTGATCTGGTCCTGCAGGTAGACGCCGGTCTGGCGCACGGTGTTGTCCCACTTGGTGGTTTTTTCCGGGGTCACGCTGCTGGTGTCGTAGTTGTTGTTTTCGCCGTAGAGGTTGATCGGCAGTACGTTGTAGGCGTTGTAGCCGGTGTATTTGCGGTTGAAGTTGCGATAGTCCAGGCCGACCAGGGTGGTGTGCTCCAGCGCGCCGGTGTTGAATTTGTATTCCAGGTTGTTATCGATGGTGTAGGCGGTGTTGTGCTGGCGCCAGTCGAGTTTGACACGGTTGGCCCGGGTCTGGTCGACCGCGCCGGTGACTGCATCGGTGACGAAGCTGCGCAGGTAGAAGCCTTTGTAGTCGTCGCGTACGTCGGTGTAGCGGGCGGTGGAGCGACCTTTCAGGTTTTCGCTGAAGCTGTGGGTCAAGTCGTAGCCCAGGATGAACTGGTCACGTTTGTAGTCGTTGTATTTCGAGTCGCCGGAGAAGAAGTTGCGGTCGATGCGTTTGCCGTTGGGGCCGCGCTCGAGAGAGCCGATCATTGGCAACGCCTGATAGTCTTCCAGGCCTCGGTCCCGCTGGATCTGCGCCAGTACGGTCAGGGATGTGTCGTCGTTCGGGGCCCAGGTCAGGCTGGGTGCCAGCAGCATGCGTTCGCTGTGGGTATGATCGACCTGCTGGTTGCCTTTCTTCGCGACGCCGACGATGCGATAGCTGAACTCTTTCTGATCGTCGAGCGGGCCGCTGGTGTCGAATGCGCCGTTGACCCGGTTGTAGCTGCCGGCACCGATCTTGACCTCGCTGCGTTGTTCGGTGGTCGGTCGCTTGGAGACCATGTTGATCAGGCCGCCCGGCTGGTTCTGGCCAAAGAGCACCGACGATGGGCCCTTGAGCACTTCGATGCGCTCCAGGGTATACGGATCGATTTGCGGGGCGCCGCCGAGGCTGCCGGCATAGGGCAAGTAAGCGCCGTCCAGGTACAGCTGGGTAGGGGCGAAGCCACGGCTGGTGATTTCGTCGGCGATCGCATTGCGGTCGGTGAAGCCGCCGGTGTTCAGGCCTGGCGTGTAGCGCAAGGCCTGGGTCAGGTTGAGTGCGCCCTGGGTTTCGATCTGTTTAGCGGTGACCACGTTGACGGTTTGCGGGATTTCCAGGAGGGGCGTATCGGTCTTGGTGCCGGTGGCGCTGCGGGTGGCAACGTAGCCGTCCACGGGGCCGTAGGCCGATTCGACAGCCTGGCCACTGATGGTGGTGGCACCCAGCTCCAGTGAATCACCCGTTGCCCGGGCACGTACGGTGACGGTGTTGGCTTGAACGGTGAACACAGCGCCGGTCCCCACCAGCATCTGCGACAACGCCTGTTCAGGCGACAACCGGCCGCTCACCGGCTGGCTGTGCTGGCCCTTTACATCATCGGCGCTGTACAGCACTTGCATGTTCGACTGGGTGCCCAGCGCCTGCAGGGCGCTTGCCAGTGATTGTGCCGGGATATTGAAGTTGATCTCCTGGGCCTGAACCTGCGCACTGAACGGCAACGCCAGCGCCATGCTGAACGCGGTGGCGCTGAAGCCCGGCTGCAGCATACGGCGCATGAACAAGGCTTTGGTAAAACGTGGAATCCCCGCAATTGCTGACATTGTGCTCACTCTTACTGGTTTTAATGGTTGCGTAGTTGTTAGCGATTCTTAATTAGACGCACGAGGCCGAAAAAACCAGAATGAGAATCTAACTTATTCATGCCGGTTGCAGTTCGGTGGCTACTTTCCCGGCTTCCATGCGCACCAGTTGGTCGGCAATGTCGAAGTAACGATCGTCGTGGGAAATCACGATGATGGTTTTGCCCAGGCGCTTGAGATCCGGCAGCAGCTCGGTGTAGAAAATCCGCCGGAAGGTCGGGTCCTGGTCTGCGGCCCATTCGTCAAACACCAGCACCGGGCGTTCCTCCAGCCATGCATTGACCAGCGCCAGGCGCTTGCGCTGGCCGGTGGACAGGTCGGTGGTGGTGAACGAACCGTCACGCACGCTGACCTTGTGGCCGATTTCCAGGCGCTGCAGGTATTGGTTGGCATCTTCGGGAATATGGGTATCGCCCTGCACCACGTCGTCGAACAGGTAGTAGTCAGCGAAGATCGTGGTGAACAACTGGCGATAGTCGTCACGTGTCACTGCCGTCACGGGCTGCCCGTTGAGGCGGATTTCCCCCTGCTGCGGGGCGTACAGGCCTAGCAGCAGCTTGATCAGGGTGGTCTTGCCGCAACCGTTTTCGCCGACAATGAAGATGATGTCGCCTTGCTCGATCTTCAGGTTGACCGGGCCCAGGCGAAACGGTGCGCTGCCTTCGGTGGCGGGGAAACTGTAGGACACGTCCGTCAATTCCAGGCTCTGCACCGGCGTACTCTGGTTGCCTTGGTCGCTGAGCAGCAGGTGGGGTTCGGGCGAGGAAAACTGCTCCGACAGCGCGGCGATACGGCGGAATGCGATCTGCGCGCGGCTGACGATTGGCAGGGTGCCGATCAGATGCTCCAGCGGCCCTTTCATGTACAGCAGCACCAGCACAAAGCCGCTCATCACTGATTTGTCGGCACTCGGCCACAGTGATTGCAGGGCGAGTGCCAGCCCGATGACCACGAAAAACAGCATGGAGCCGAGGGTCTTGGCGACGACGAAAATATTCACCGAACGAATTTGTGTGTCGCAGATTTTGTCGGCGGTACTTTCTATCCCCGACACAAACATGCGGTGCCTGCGCGGACGATGGATGCGCAACTCCTTGGCGCCCTCGGCGATGGAATTGTAGTGTTTCTGCAGTTCGTCTTCGGCGTCGCGGGCCTCCATGAAGCCTTTGATTCCCCGGCCCCGGGCGATGTACTGGACGACCGTGCCGATGATGATCGCGACCACCATGATCAAGAACATCGGCCATGACAGCATCGCCAGGTAACCCATGCAGCCAAGTGTGACGGTCAGCGAAATGGCCAGCGGGGCGAAGGCGAACGCGAAATCGCTGATGGTGTCGACGTCGTGGGTGAGCACCGGGATCAGGCGGTGGCTGCGGTAGCGCTCAATCTGTTCGATGGGCGCCGACAGGACTTTTTCCCCAAGCTCCTTGCGCAGCCGGGCGATGATCTTTTGCCCCACATAATTGGTGCCGATATCGGAAAAGATCGAACTGACCAGTGCCAGCAGGCAGAGGCCGGCAAAGGCGCCGACCACGGTGTTGGTCAGGCCGTTGTCGGCGTGCAGCACGGTATTGATGGTCGCCAGCAATACCGTGACGCTGAGGCCGCCGACCATGCCGAGCAGAATGGAGCCGACAACGATCATCCGAAAGGGTTTGAGCAGGGTGAACAATTCATTGATCACCCCACGTGTTGGTTTGCTCATGGAGGTTCCCTGCTTGAAGATCGGCCGGGCCCGGCTTCGGTCGCGGGCTCGGCCTGGGTGGCATAGAGGGCGGTGGTGCGCCGCAATGCGTTGCATGACGGGTCACACACACCTGTAAAACGACTGGGGGGAGGGTTAATTTAGAGGGCTGGCTGCCTTACAGGTCCCGCACGACGCGAAAGCCGATCCAGTCGCCGCGGTTGTCCGGTACCAACGCATTGCGGTTGCCGGAGCGGGAGAACACGGGGGCTTCACCCCAGTCGTTGCCGCGGATGCGTCTGAACTGGCATTTACCGGTCAGCCAGGCGCTGCCGTCGCTTGGGGCGCCGACGTAATCATCGTTGTAGCAATCGGCTGTCCACTCGTAGACGTTGCCGTGCATGTCGTACATGCCGAACGCGTTGGGCGGGTAGCTGCCCACCGGGGACGAGTAGCTGTAGCCATCCGCCGGGCCGTAGGTGTTGGCATGCTGGGCAATGCTGTAGCCCTTGCCCTCGTCGAACGGGAAGGGGAACGGGCCGGTGGAGCCGGCGCGGGCGGCGTATTCACGTTGGGCTTCACTGACCATCTGGTAGTGATGGCCGGTTTTCTTCGATAGCCAGGCGACGTAGTTCTGCACATCCTCGAAGTCCATGCACACGGCAGGTTGGCGCGGCCCTTGGGGGTAGCGTGGCTTGCTGGCGACGCACTCGCGGCCGGGTCGTTCATCGCCATTGGCAATCTTGACCCCGGACTGGCGTACATAGCTGTCCCACTCGCCGGCGGTGACCTGGAAGCGGCTCATGGCGAAGGGCCTGGCAAAGGTGACCGGGTGCATCGGGCCTTCATCAGGCTCGCGGCCCACTTCGTCTTCCGGGGTGCCCATGGTGAACGTACCGGCGGGCAACACGACCATTTCCGGGCAGTCCTTGCAGTCCTTGAACACTTTACCGGGTGTCGGCGTGGCCGCCTGGGCCAGCCCCGGTAGCAGGGCACTGCACAGTGTTGTCAGAATCACTGCGGCCAGCGGTTTCAGGTGCGGGTGATGGTTCATGGGAGCATCTCGCTGAAATGGAAAAGAGGCGTCACAACCGTTGTCTCAGCAACGTCATGAAGCGCTGGATCTCGGCCGATGTGTTGAGCAGGCCCGGGGAAGTGCGAATCACCGGGCCGGCGTCCCGATATACCGAGTCGATCACTACCCGGTTTTTCATCATGTGGGCGGCCACGTCGCGGCTGTCCTGGCCGTTGACCCGGAAGAAGGTGAAGCCTGCCGACAACTCGCTGCTGCGGGGTGTCACCAGCTCTATCTTCGAGTGCGCCAGCAGTTGGGTCTTCAGTTCGTCGTTGAGCTGATGAATGCGTGCCTGTACCTGCGGCTTGCCCAACTGCAAGTGCAGTTTGAAGGCTTCATCCGCAGCCCAGCGATGTTCAAAGGCGTGGTAGCCGCCGGGTGTCATGGTGGTGGCGAAGTTGGTGTCTTCGGAGAAGGTCGGCACCATCGGTGTCACGTCGGTGTTCTGCTCCGAGCGGGCGCAAATGATCCCGGTGCCCCGCGGGCCGAACATCCACTTGTGGGTGCCGGCAATGAAAAAGTCGCAATGCATGTCCGGGAAGTCGAGGTTCTCGACGCCAAAGCCATGCACACCATCGACCACGTAGAGGATGCGGTCCTTGTCGTCACGGTTGCGGTTGTGTTCATCCACCAGCTTGCCGATCGCGCCGATCGGCAGCTTGACGCCGCTGCCGGATTGCACCCAGGTCATGCCGAGCACACGGGTATTGGGGCGGATATTGCGCTCGATAGAACCGAGCACTTCATCGACGGACACCGAATGGGCGCTCTCGAACAATTTGATCTTGCGTACCTGGGTGCCTTCCTTGCGTACCCGGAAATCGAGGCTGTAGGCGGTGGCGTAATGTTCGTGAACAGTGGTGAGGATTTCCTGGTCGGGGCGTACCTGGATCCCGCCGTAAATCATCGCCAGGCCTTCGGAGGTGCTGCCGGTCAGGGCTATCTGGCCGGGCCTGGCATTCAGGTAGCGGCCGGCCCATTCGCGCACCTGGCCTTCACGCTTCCATGTCTCTTGCAGGTCCCAATCCATGGCCAGGCCGGGGTTGCGGTCGATCTGCGCGCGGTAGCGCTCGATGGCCTCACGCACCGGCTTGGGGTGCGAGGCCACCAGGAAATTCGAAAAGTGCAGGTAGTCCGGGTCCTGGGTAAACAGTTGGCGAAAGCCTGCCCAAGGGTCGCCAGGTGGTGCCGCATTGCCTGCCAGTGCCTGGGGGATGATGGCAGTGCCCAGCGGCAGGCTCGCGGCGAGAAGCCCGGCCTGCTTGAGAAACGTACGGCGGTCGGTCATGAATTCACTTCATTCATTGAGGGTGGTTCAGCGGTTGGCCAATGGCTTGGCAGCTTTTTGTACCTGGTCCCAGACCCGCAGGAAGTTGCCTCCCCAGAGCTTGGCGATATCGGCTTCGGAGTAGCCGCGCTGGATCAGTTCCGCAGTCACGTTGCGCACTTCGCCGACGTTCTCCCAGCCCTTGAGGCCGCCGCCGTCGTTGAAGTCCGAGGCGATGCCGACGTGGTCGATGCCAACCTTGCGCACGGTGTAATCGATGGCATCGCCCAAGTCCTTGAGGGTGGCCTTGGGTTCTTCTTCGAGGATGGCGTACAGCGCACTGGCGTATTGGCCAAACTTTTGTTCTGGCCAGGCCGAGATGATCGGGTCGCCGGGCATCAGGGCTACGGCCAGGTTGGGCAGTGGCGGCAGGTCGAAGCGCGCGCGCAACGCGTTGAGTTTGTCCTGGGTGGGCTGGCTGAGGGGGCGCAGGTAAGCTGGGAAGCCCACCACCTGAACGACACCGCCGCTGTTCTTGATCAGTTGCAGTTCCTTGTCGCTGAGGTTGCGTGGTATGTCCACCGACGCCCGTGGCGCCGAGTGGGAGGCCACCATCGGTGTGCGGCTCAGTTGCGCAACTTGCTCCAGGGCCTTGGTGGACATCTGCGAGACATCAATGATTACCCCCAGGTCATTGAGGCGATGCACGGCTTGCTTGCCGATATCCGAGAGGCCGTCGAGGGCATCGGGTGAGTCATTGAAAAACGGCAGTGGGCGTGACGAGTCCGACCAGGCGTTGTTGCCGATGTAGCTGAAGCCGAACATGCGCATGCCGCGCGCGGTCCACAGGTTCAACTGATTAAGGTCATCACCCAGCGGGTAGGCGTTGAGCATGCTGATAAAGATCGCAAACTTGCCTTCGCCATGCAGACGCCGGAAATCATCCGGGGTGTAGGCAATGCCCACTTGGTTGGGGAAGTCGCGAACCATGCCGGAGATGATCTTGTAGCGAGTCTCCTGCTGGTGGCGGGCTTCTTCGACAAAACCCGCGGTGGGCTTGTGGGGCGCATTGGGGCCGTTCCACATTTCCGGCCAGCCGAAAATCGTCAGGGCTGCACCCGACAGGCGCCCCCGGCTGGCCTTGGCCAGGTCGAACTGGCCGCTGCCGTCCTTGTCGGCTTCGTTGCCGGCGGTACCAAAGTTGAGCGGCACGGTGATGTGACTGTCGAACGACAGCAGGCGGTCCTGCATCTCATTGGCCTGCTTGATTACCGCCAACGGGTACCCGGCATTGCCCCTGAACCAATGGTCCCAAGCCAGGAACCCGGCCCCGGCGCCAATGGCCAGGACCAGCGGCAGGCCGAAGTACAACGCCTTTTTCGAACGTGGTTTTGTCATTGCCATCTCAGTCAGTTGAGGCCTTTGCTATCTGGGATGAACGAGCGATGGCCGGGAAAATTTAAGCCTGGGAGGCGCGGTGCTAAATTTCCCCTGTCAGCGAACGTTCTAGCTTGGATAAAGCCTGCTTGATGGCTGACACAGGTAAAGCAATGACGATTTCTCGACGAGGGTTCATCGCCGGCCTGGCGCTGACTGGCGCTGCAGTGCCTGCGGCCTTTTATGCCCATCGCGAGCTGACGCGTGAAGAGTTTCCGATTACCCCGGGCGAAGCCACGGTGGATCTGGCAGACACCGCCGGCCAGCATTTGGCGGACAGCCTGCGTGGCGTTTGGCATGTGCAGTTGGCAGGCCGCGATGCCGGCCTGAAAGGCCTGCCCCTGGAGGGCCTGGAATTGCTCCTCGACGTTGCCCCGCGTGGGCGTGGCCTGCGGGGCTACCTCGACACTGGCGAACAACTGCGTGCCGACGGCGAGCCGCGCTATCGTGTGTTGGGTGACCTGACTCCCGGAGACGGGGCGCATCTGTACTGGCGCCTGATCGACCGCGATGCCGTGGACGGGGCTCCAGCCTACGAGTTCAAAATGACCCTTGATGAAGTCTGGGCCGAATTCGGTAACGCCGGCAGCGGCACCCTGAGTGGGCAGATCCTCAGCCTGGACCGCCCATTGGCCCTGCTCGAACGGGACAATCATTTTGTCGCCACCAAGCGGCTGTTTCCCGAGGCGCGTGAGCGCATCGGTCTCAACCCGGTTCTATTGGCCTGGTTGATTGCTCCCGAACATCGCCTGTTTCACCAGCTCTGGCACGCTTCCCGTGACCAGTGGCACAAACTCTCCGAAGACAAGCGTAATGCCTTGCGGGGGATCGGCTGGCAGCCTGGTCCGCGTGACCGGGAGCGCGATGCACGGGGGCCGCGCAAGGATCGCAACGGTTCGGGCATCGACTTCTTTTTCATGCATCGGCACATGCTGGGCGCCGCACGTTCGATGCAGGACTTGCCATCGTGGACGTACTTCCCTCAGCCACAGCCGGGGCTGGAGCGTGATCGCCAGGGGTTTGTGCGTTATTTCGACAATCATGACGGTTTCGCGTTGCCGCCTACCTGGATGGCGGCGAATGACAGTGCGTATACCCAGTGGGTCAGCGATATCAAGGCGGCCGAGACTTACCACAGTAACTTTGAGGTCTGGGAGTCGCAGTACCGCGACCCGCGCTACCTGGCGAAACTCACATTGGGGCAGTTCGGCTCTGAGGTGGAGCTGGGCCTGCACGATTGGCTGCATATGCGCTGGGCCTCGGTGCCGCGGGACCCGTCCAACGGCGCGCCGGTGCCTTTTGCACGGGACCCGGCTGACTTTGCCGCGCGTTGGTACGTGGCAGAGAATGACTTCCTTGGAGATCCGTTTTCTTCTCACGTGAATCCGGTGTTCTGGCGTTTTCATGGTTGGATCGATGACCGCATCGAGGATTGGTTTCGTGCCCACGAGCGTTTTCATCCGGGTGAAGTGAGCCGGCTGGAAGTCAACGGCGTGCCCTGGTTTGCGCCGGGGCGCTGGGTGGAGGTGGATGACCCGTGGCTGGGGCCGGACACCCATGGTTGCAGCACCACGCCGGGGTTGCAGATGGGCAAGTCGATGGAGATGGACCCGGAAACCATGAAGCTGGCGCTGCGGATTACCTTCGGGGCGGATGAGGACAAGCTGGCCGAGCTGTTTCGCAAGGTGCCGAAGCGTCCCTGGTATGCGCGGCATTTGAAGGTCAAGGAGCGGGTGCTCTAAAGGGCGCCGCTCAACGGTGGGAGCCGGGCAAGCCCGGCTTTCATTCAGTTGATCGTGCTTGCTGGCACCTGCCAGCCGCCCCCCAGCGCCTTATACAGCGCAATGCTTGCGTTCAGCCGTGATCGGCGCAATTGCACATTCAAATCCTGCGCCGCGTATAACGTACGCTGCGTCTCCAGCACCGTCAGCAGATCCTCCGCTCCGGCTTCGTATCGGCTCTGGGCAATCTCAAAGGCAGTCTGCGCCTCCCTCAGTTCCTCGCTCTGCCACTGACGCTGCGCATCCAGCCCGCGAATGCTGCTCAGGGCTTTTTCCACATCGGCAAAGCCATTGATGATCGCTCCCCGGTACGTCTGCAGCAGCTCATCCTGACGCGCCCGGGCCTTGTCCCGCTCGGCGCTCAGGCGGCCATTGTTGAAGATCGGTGCGACCAGGCCGGAAGTGAGGTTGTAGAACGGGCTGCGCACTACGTCGGCGAGCTTGTTGGCACCCGAGCCAAGGTCGGCACTGAGGGTGAGGGTGGGCAACATGGCTGCCCGGGCGACGGTGACGTCTGCCTGGGCTGCTGCCAGCCGGGCCTCGGCACTGGCGATGTCGGGACGGCGGCTGAGCAGTTGGCTGGGAACACCGGCGGCGATGCCCGGCCAGTTCAATTGGGCGAAGGGTTGCGGGGCCAGGTGCAGGTCCTGCACCGGTGTGCCCAGCAGTGCCGCGAGGCTGATCAAGGCCTCGTCGGCCTGTTGCTGTGCCAGCGGCAGTTGGCGTTGTTGTGCGGCCACGAGGCTTTTTTGCTGGGCCAGTTCCAGGGCGGTGGCGGAGCCTGCATCGTGGCGAGTCTGCACCAGCTTCAACACGTTTTGGGCGTTGTCCAGGTTGAGTTGGGCGATGCGCAGTTGCTCACGCAATGACAGCCACTGGGTATAGCTGGTCGCAACACCGCTGAGCAGGGTCAGTTCCACGGTGGCCTGGTCGAACTCGCTGGCGCGCACCTCTTCCACGGCGCTGTCCCGGGCGGCGCGCTTGCCACCCCAGAAATCAATTTCGTAAGTGGCGCTCAGGCGCGCATCGAAGTAATCCACGGCCTTGTTGCTGCTGGTGGCATCCAGCTGGCTGTAGCCCTTGCCCCGCAGCAGCTTCTGGCGGTTTGCATTGAACGCGCCGGTGAGTTCAGGCAGCAACGGTGCGCCGGCTATCACTGCGCTGGCCTGGGCCTGGCGCACCCGGGCCATGGCGCTGGCCAGGTCGTAACTGCCGCTGCGGGCCTGTTCGATCAGTTGGTTGAGCTGGGGGCTGTCGAAACTTGTCCACCATTGCTGGTTGGCCCGCAGCGCCGTTGCGTCGTTTGCACTGTGCCAGGTGGGCGGTGTTTGCATGCCTGCGCCCGGACGCGGTGCGGGGCTGCTGCAGGCGGCCAGCAGCAGGCTGGCGGCGAGGAGGGTCAGGGACACTTTCATAGGGCGATCATTCACTGGTAAGGGCCTTGACCGGGTCAAGTCGAGCGGCTTTGCGGGCCGGCATGAAACCGAAGATAACGCCGGTGACCAGGGCGCAGAAGAAGGCCCCCACGGCGGCCGGAATCGAGAACGCGACGGCCACGTTGCTGAGGATGAGCACGCCGCCCACCAGCAGGGCCAGGCCGATGCCGGTGACGCCGCCGACCACAGAGAGCATCACCGCTTCAGTGAGGAACTGGCGCAGGATGTCCCGCTGCCGCGCCCCGGTGGCCATGCGAATGCCGATTTCCCGGGTGCGTTCACGTACGGTCATCAGCATGATATTCATCACCCCGATACCTCCCACCAGCAGCGAAATCGCGGCAATCGAGCCGAGCATCAGTGACAAGGTGTTCTGGGTGCGTGCCTCGGCCTGGATCATCGCGGCATTGTTGGTCAGTTCAAAGTCGTGCTTGCCGTTGTGCAGGCGCAGCAACAACTGATTGATAGCCTGTTCGGCGTCGTGCACGTTGCGCGCGTCGGCGGCGGCAATCACTACGTATTCGGGGTTATAGCTGCCGAACAGACGCACGCTGGCGGCAGAGTAGGGGATGGCGATACGGTCGTCGCTGTCTTTGTCGCCGGAGCTGGCGCCTTTTTCGGCGAGCACACCGACCACCTGGAATGGAACGTTTTCGATCAGGATGTATTGCCCGATCGGGTCGGTCACATCCTTGAACAGCTTGTCGCGTACCCGTTTGCCGATCACTGCCACCGTGGCTCCGGCGCGCTCGTCGGCCTCGGTGAAGTAACTCCCCTCGACCACTGGCCAGTTGAAAATGGCCGGGAAATTGGTGTCATTGCCCCCGACATACGCCATATGGTCGACGTTGCCAAAGCGCACCCCGGCCTCTGCGCCGTTCACCGGCATGATGCGCTTGACCTGAGGCAGGGCCGCCAGGGCGGCCACGTCGTTGAGCGTGATCACGCCGGGTGGTGTGCGCGGGTTGGGCGCCGACCCGCTGACGTAGAGGATATTGGAGCCGAAAGCGCCCATCTGCGCCATCACCTGGCGCTTGCTGCCTTCGCCCACCGCCAGCATCACCACCACCGACGCCACGCCGATGATGATCCCTAGCAGCGTCAGCGCCGTGCGAAAACGGTTGATCCACATCACCCGCCACGCGGCTTGCACGGCATCCAGCAGCTCGGCTTTCCAGGCGCCGTTGTGCTCGGCGCCATCGGCCAGGCGCTGGCGCAGGTCCACGGCTTGCAACGCGCCGGAGATGGCCACGGGGGGCGTCTCGCTGGTCTCGGCAGAGTCGCTGATGATCAGCCCGTCGCGGATCTCGATGATGCGATTGGCCCGCGCCGCGACTTCGCGGTCGTGGGTGATCAGGATGACCACGTGGCCCTGGCTGGCCAGTTCGTCCAGCAGGGTCATGACCTCGGCGCCGCTGTGGCTGTCGAGGGCGCCGGTGGGTTCGTCGGCGAGGATGATATGCCCGCCGTTCATCAACGCCCGGGCAATCGACACCCGCTGTTGCTGGCCGCCGGAAAGCTGGTGCGGGCGGTTGCCGGTGCGCTCGGCCAGGCCCAGGCGCGTGAGCAGGGCCTTGGCGCGGGCATGGCGTTCGGCGGCGCTGATGCCGGCATAGATCGCCGGCATCTCGACGTTTTCCTGGGCCGAGCCGGATGGGATCAGGTGATAGCCCTGGAACACGAAACCGAAGGCCTCGCGGCGCAGCCAGGCGAGTTCGTCGCTGTCGAGCCGGGCGACGTTTTCCCCGGCGAACAGGTAGTCGCCCTCGGTGGGGCGGTCGAGGCAGCCGAGGATATTCATCAGCGTGGATTTGCCGGAGCCGGAGGCGCCGACAATCGCCACGAATTCCCCGGCATGGATCGCCAGGTCGATGCCGCGCAGCACATCAACCTGCGGCGTGTCGCCGCCGCCGTAGGATTTGCGGATGCCCTTGAGTTCGATCAGTGGGGTCGACATTCAACCTCCGCTGCCATCGGCCGGGCCGATCAGCAGGTGATCGCCTTCGTTCAGGCCTTCCAGCACTTGGACTCGCAGGCGGTCGCTGAGGCCCAGGCGGATTTCGCGTTGCTCGATGCTGCCGTTTTTCGCCACCACGCGGGCGATCTGTTTGTCGCCGCCGAGGCTGCCTTGCAGGGCGGCGACCGGCGCGGTCAGGGTGTCCCTGGCCTGGCCGGCGACGAAGAATACCTGGGTGGTCATTTCCGCCATCAAGGCGTTATCGGTGTTGTCGACGTCCAGCAGCACCGTGTAAAGCACCACTCGCCCGGTGCCGCTTTTGCTGGCGCTGCTCGGGCTGCCACCGCCCTGGCTGGTTTCGTTGAGCGGCTTGGGCGGGATCGGCAAAATCTGCCGCACGGTGCTGGTCCAGCGTCGGCTGCCGCCGCTCAGGGTGGTGAAGTAGGCGGTCATGCCGGGTTTGACATGGCCGATGTCGGCTTCCGAGACTTCGGCCCATACGGTCATCGGCGAAAGCTTGGCGATCCGCAGGATCAGCGGGGTTTGCTGCTGGGCGTTGAGGGTCTGGCCTTCCCGGGCGTCCACCGCGACCACGGTGCCGCTCATTGGCGCATAAATGCGCGTGTAGCCCAACTCTGCCTCGTCACTGCGCAGGCTGGCCCTGGCCTGGCGAATCTGCGCCAGGAACATGTCGACCCGCGCCTGGGTGGCGCTCAGCTCGGCCCTGGCAGTTTGCACGTCTTCCTCGCGGGTGGCGTTACCGGCTTCCAGGCGTTGCTGGCGCTGGTACTTCTGGCGAGCCAGTTCGTGCTGGGCCCGTTGCTCCTGCAACTGGGCCTGCAGGTTCTCGATGGCATAGCGGCTGGCGTCGAGCTTGGCTTTTTGCGTGGAGGGGTCGATCTCTACCAGCAATTGGCCTTCCTTGACCTGGGCACCGGCCTCGACATGAATCTTCTGGATCTGTCCGGACGCCTGGGCGCCCACGTCGACGTAGCGCCGGGGTTGCAGGGTGCCCAGGGCGGTGACGCTGCTTTCGATATCGCCCCGGGTCACGGTGACGGTCGTCAGCTTGTCCCGGCCCGGCGGCAGGACCTGCCAGGCAGCTAAAGCGATGACGGGGATCAGGCACGCGACCACAAGCAGGGCGCGTCGGGCAGGTCGAGGACGTTTCATGCAGAGTTCCAGCCAGGAAAGATCGGCCCGCAGGAGCGGGAAGCTGACAGGTAGACGAGGAAATTGTCCGGGGATTTAGGCCGTTACATATGCCGTTACAGGTGTGTCAGGCAAAATAATTGGCCGGTGTTGCAAGTCTTGTTTAAAACTAGATGAGAATTACTATAAATTACACGCACCTCAAACTGCCATCATCGAATCGGCCGTTATCTTCGTATTCAAAGGACCTAATGCCGCCTACAGGCGGTCGGGAGTCATGTTGGAAAACTACTATCGCGAGCTGGTGTGTTTCCTCAACGCCAAGCTGGGCAACCGTCAGGTGGCCGAAGATGTGGTGCATGACGCTTATGTGCGGGTGCTGGGGCGTGCCAGCGAGGTCCCGATCGAGCAGCCCCGGGCGTTTCTCTATCGCACGGCGCTGAACCTGGTGATCGACGGTCATCGGCGCAACGCCCTGCGCCAGGATGAACCCCTGGAAGTACTCGACAGCGAGGAGCGTTTTTCGCTGTCTTCGCCCCATCACTGCCTGGACCACGGCCAGCGCCTGGAAATGCTTGAGCGCGCGCTGGCCGAGCTGCCGGCGCTCTGCCGTGACAGTTTCCTGTTGCGCAAGCTCGACGGCCTGTCCCACCTGCAAATCGCCGAGCGCCTGGGTATTTCCCGCGCGCTGGTGGAAAAACACATCGTCAATGCCATGAAGCATTGCCGGGCGCGCATGCGTGAGTGGGATGCGCACTGATTCCAGCGTTAGCTAAATTTTATTTCATTGTCCTCGTCTCCTATCAACACACGACCTGTTGCTGTGCCTTCAGGTCTCTGAGGCTTTCCCGCCCCACTGCCACGGGGCTTATCCAGAGGACACTGGAATGACACAGGCAATTGCATCGCCCGCCGTTCACGACCTGATCGGTATCGGGTTCGGCCCTTCGAACCTGGCGCTGGCCATCGCCCTGCAGGAACGCGAGAAAGCCCAGGGCAAACTGGACGTGCTGTTCCTCGACAAACAGGCCGACTACCGCTGGCACGGCAACACCCTGGTCACCCAGAGTGAATTGCAGATTTCCTTCCTCAAGGACCTGGTGACCCTGCGCAATCCCACCAGCCCTTATTCCTTCGTCAATTACCTGAAGGCCCACGGGCGCCTGGTGGATTTCATCAACCTGGGTACCTTCTATCCGTGCCGCATGGAGTACAACGACTACCTGCGCTGGGTCTCCGGGCAGTTCCAGGCGCAAAGCCGCTACGGCGAGGAAGTGCTGGCCATCGAGCCGATCCTGCATCAGCAGCAGGTAGAGGCGCTGCGGGTGATTTCCCGGGACGCCCAGGGTGAACAGCACGTGCGCACCACCCGCTCGGTGGTGGTCAGCGCCGGTGGTACGCCGCGTATTCCGGCGTCGTTCAAGGCGCTCAAGGATGACGGTCGGGTGTTCCATCACTCCCAGTACCTGGAACGCATGGCCCAGCAACCGTGTGTCGACGGCAAGCCGATGCGCATCGCGATCATCGGTGGTGGCCAGAGCGCAGCCGAGGCGTTTATCGACCTCAACGACAGCTTCCCGTCGGTGCAGGTCGACATGATCCTGCGCGGCTCGGCCCTCAAGCCTGCGGATGACAGCCCGTTCGTCAACGAAGTGTTCTCGCCGGAGTTCACCGACCTGGTGTTCCAGCAGAACGGCAGCGAGCGCGAGCGCCTGGTCAACGAGTACCACAACACCAACTATTCGGTGGTGGACCTGGACCTGATCGAGCGCATCTACGGGATCTTCTACCGCCAGAAAGTCTCCGGCATTGCCCGTCACGCGTTCCGTACCCTGACCACCGTGGAAAAAGCCACGGCCGGGCCGTTGGGTGTGGAGTTGGCGCTGCGCAACAACGCCACCGGCGAAACCAGCCTCAACCATTACGATGCCGTCGTACTGGCCACCGGTTACGAGCGCCAGATGCATCGTCAGTTGCTCGCACCGTTGGCCGACTATATGGGCGACTTTGAAGTCAGCCGCGACTACCGCATCGTCACCGACGAGCGCTGCAAGGCCGGCATCTACATGCAGGGCTTCAGCCAGGCCAGCCATGGCCTGAGCGATACCTTGCTGTCGATCCTGCCGATCCGTGCCGACGAGATTGCTGCGTCGCTGTACGAACACGACCGCAGCCGCGGCAAGAGCCGTTCGGTGCAGGACGTGTTGCTGGCCACCGCCAGCTGACAGGCTGCACTTGAACCGCGGGGGCGGCTGCTGATACTGTACAAAAAACCAGTATCGGTAGAAGCCCCATGCAGTTGATCGAAAAACTCAGCATCCTCGCCGACGCCGCCAAGTACGACGCGTCCTGCGCCAGCAGCGGCGCGCCCCAGCGCAGCTCGGAAGGCAAGGCGGGGCTGGGCTCCACCGATGGCATGGGCATCTGCCACAGCTACACGCCCGACGGTCGCTGCGTGTCGTTGCTCAAGGTGCTGCTGACCAACTTCTGCCTCTACGATTGCCAATACTGCGTCAACCGCCGCTCCAGCGACGTGCCCCGTGCACGCTTCAGCCCGGAGGAGGTGGTGACCCTGACCCTCGACTTTTACCGGCGCAACTGCGTCAGCGGGCTGTTTCTCAGCTCCGGCATCATCCGTTCGGCCGACTACACCATGGAGCAGCTGGTGCGGGTCGCCAAACTCCTGCGCGAAGAGCATGACTTTCGCGGCTACATCCACCTCAAGACCATTCCCGAAGCCGACCCGGCACTGATTGCCGAGGCGGGGCGGTATGCCGATCGCCTCAGCGTGAATATCGAGTTGCCAACGGACAAGAGCCTGCAAACCCTGGCGCCCGAGAAGCAGATCGTCTCGATCAAGCAGGCCATGCAAACCATCTATACCGGTGAGCAGACGGTGCTCAACGAACCCCGCGCGCCGCGTTTCGCGCCGGCCGGGCAGAGCACGCAGATGATCGTCGGCGCCGATGACACCGACGACAGCACCATCCTCCACAGCGCCGAGGCGTTGTACGGCAATTTCAAACTGCGCCGGGTGTATTACTCGGCGTTCAGCCCGATCCCCAACAGCCCGAAAAGCGTGCCCCTGGCCGCGCCGCCGCTGATGCGCGAGCACCGCTTGTACCAGGCGGATTTCCTGTTGCGCAGCTACGGGTTCAGCGCCAATGAACTGTTTGAAGGGCCGGGCGACCTGGCCCTGGATATCGACCCCAAGCTGGCCTGGGCGCTGGAGCACCGCGAGGTGTTCCCGCTGGACTTGAACCGGGCCGAGCCGACGCTTATTGCGCGCATTCCCGGAATTGGCCTGCGCACCACCCAGCGGCTGGTGGACCTGCGTCGCCAGCGCAAGATCCGCTTCGAAGACCTGGCGCGCATGCGGTGTGTGCTGACCAAGGCCAAGCCGTTTTTCATCACCAGCGACTACCACCCGCAGCAAGCGGAAAGCACCAGCGTGCTGCTGCGCGAACAACTGCGCGACCGCCCGCAGCCGCAGCAAATGGGGCTGTGGGGATGATCAGCCTGGAATGCGACAACCTGTTCAGCACCTGGCGCGAGCAGGCGCGCTGGTTGCTCAGCCATCAGATCGACCCCAGCCACGTGAGTTGGGGCGTGGCCGAGGTGGCGGACCTGTTTGCCACCGACGAGCAGTACCCGGCCGAGTGCGGGCCGTTCCAGGCGCGGATTCCCAAGGCGCTGCTGGAGCTGCTGGAGTCTGCCGCGTGTTATCACGGTGAACAGCGCTGGAGCCTGTTGTATGAGGTGCTGTGGCGCGTCAGCCATGGGGACCGCACGGCGATGATGTCGGGGGACAAGCTGGGCAGCGAATTGCAGCGGCGGATCAAGCAGGTGCAGCGCGAGGCCCATCACCTGCATGCGTTTGTGCGGTTTATCGCATTGCCGGCAGAGGCGGGGCCGCAGTTGCCGGAGTACGTGGCGTGGCATGAGCCGGCCCACGATATCTTGAAGGTGGCCAGCCAGCATTTTGTCGGGCGCATGGGGCGTCATCGCTGGATGATCGCCACGCCCCTGGATGGGGTTTATTACGACGGGGAGCAGTTGATTCACCAGCGGCAATGCCCAGTGGAATGGCAGGCTTTGGCGCAGAATGTCGAGGATCCCCACAGTGCGATGTGGTTGACGTACTACAGCCATATCTTTAACCCGGCGCGGTTGAATCCGAAGGTGATGGAAGGGCATTTGCCGAGCCGGTTCTGGAAGAATCTGCCGGAGGGCAAGTTGATTCCGGGGCTGATCAGCGAGGCGCGTACGGGCAAGCAGCGGGATGGGCAGGCGAAGATGATTGGGGCGCGTCCAGGCAAGCGAATTTCAAGCGGGCACGGTTAAATGTGGGAGCGGGCTTGCTCGCGAATGCGGTGTGTCAGCAGCACATCCAGCGACTGATACACCGCATTCGCGAGCAAGCCCGCTCCCACATTTGATCTCTATTGCCTGTAGGGGCGGGTTCAGGCCAGTTCGGTGGCGGTGTTTTTTACGACCGCCAGCTCGGGATGCGCCACCAATTTATCGATGTGCAATTCATCATTGTTCAGCCAGGTTTCCGTCAGCACGCGGTAGTGCTCCATGTCCCGGCAGCGCATGCGCAGGCTGTAGTCGAACGGCCCGCTGATCAACTGGCACTCGAACACTTGCGGGCAGGCTTTGACACATGCCTCGAACGCCTTCTGCGCCGAGCGCCCGCTCTGGTTGGAGAGGGCCACCAGCACCAGCAGTGACAGCCCCGGCGAGACCATCTGCACGTCGATGATCGCCCCATAACCCCGGATGACCCCGCGTCGTTCCAGCTTGCGTACCCGTTCCAGGCACGGCCTGGGCGTCAGGTGCACCAGCGACGAGAGTTTTTCGTAGGTGATGCGTCCCTGGTGCCGTAACACGTCGATGATGGCTTCATCGATGCGGTCCAGCACAGGTGAGGCGTTCGGTCCGGTGGCCTTGGTATCCATGGTGTGTGGTGTTCACTTCAATCGGTTGGAAAGAAATTGCTGCAAGCGTTCGCTGTTCGGCTGGTCGAGGATATCCGCTGCGCCTTGTTCCTCGACGCGGCCCTGATGCAGGAACAGCACTTGGCTGGACACCTGGCGGGCAAAGCCCATTTCGTGGGTGACCATGAGCATGGTACGACCTTCCTCCGCCAACGTCTGTATGACTTTGAGCACTTCTCCTACAAGTTCAGGGTCGAGGGCCGAAGTGGGTTCGTCGAACAGAATGATCTCCGGTTCCATCGCCAGGGCCCGGGCGATGGCCACGCGCTGTTGCTGGCCGCCGGAGAGGAATGCCGGGTATTGGTCCGCCACCCGGCCCGGCAGGCCGACCTTGTCGAGGTACAGGCGTGCGCGTTTTTCCGCCTCGGCGGCGCTCACCCCCAGCACCCGGCGCGGCGCCATGGTGATGTTTTCCAGCACGGTCATGTGGCTCCACAGGTTGAAGTGCTGGAACACCATGGCCAGGCGGGTGCGCAGGTTCTGCAATTGCGCCTGGTGCGGCGCGCGCGTGCCAGCGCGGCCTTGCTGCATTTCGATGCTGATGCCATCGAGGGTGATAACCCCGGCGTCCGGCTGTTCGAGGAAGTTGATGCATCGCAGCATCGTGCTCTTGCCGGAGCCGCTGGCGCCGATCAGGCTGATCACGTCGCCGTTGCGCGCGTTCAGTGAAACGCCCTTGAGCACCTCATGCTCGCCATAGCGTTTGTGCAGGCCTTCGACCTGGAGTTTGACGTTGGCGTTTTCGGCCACGGCGACCGGCTGGGTAGCGGGGCGTACATCGGTGGGATAAGCGGCCAGGGCCTGCGCGGACTGATTCATGGGTTAGCCTCGGGTAGGAACAAGAAAACGCATCCAGCGACGTTCGGCCAGTCGAAACAGGCCCACCAGTGCAAAGGACAGCAGCATGTACAACAGGGCAGCGATGCCGAAGGCCTGGAACGTCAGGAACGTCTCGGCGTTGGCGTCGCGGGCCACCTTGAGGATGTCGGCAATGGTGGCGGTGAACGCCAGGGACGTGGCGTGCAGCATCAGGATCATTTCATTGCTGTAGGCCGGCAGTGCGCGACGCAGTGCGGCGGGCACTACCACAAACAGGTTCAGGCGCCAGCCATGCAGGCCGTAGGCCTTGGCGGCTTCGATCTCGCCGTGGGGGATGTTGCGAATCGCCCCGGCAAAGATTTCCACGGTGTAGGCGCACGTGTTCAGTACAAACGCCAGCAGCGTGCAGTTCAGTGCATTGCGAAAAAACTGGTTGAGCAGGGCGTTGTCCTGCACCACGTCCAGGCCGTAGAGGCCGGTGTAGCAAATCAGCAACTGGATATACAGCGGCGTGCCGCGAAACAGGTAGGTGTAGACCTCCACTGGCCAGCGAATCCAGAAGTGTTCCGACACCCGCGCGATCGCCAGCGGGATCGACAGGATGAAGCCCAGCACCACCGAGATAATGAACAGCCACAGGGTCATCGCCACCCCGGAAAAGCCGTTACCGTCGGTGAACAGGTAGGCCAGGCCGTATTGCTGGATCAGTTCGATCATCGCACCATCCCCTTGATGCCCACGTTGTAGCGCCGTTCCAGGCGTTTGAAGATGCGGTTGGAGAGGGTGGTGATCACCAGGTACACCAGGCCCGCGAGGATCAGGAAATACAGCGGGTCATTGGTGGTCTTGCCGGCGTTTTGTGCGGCCTTGACCAGGTCTGACAGGCCGATGATCGACACCAGCGCGGTGGACTTGAGCAACACCAGCCAGTTGTTGCCCAGGCCCGGCAGGGCAAAGCGCATCAGTTGCGGGAACAGCACCAGGCGAAAGCGCTGCCAGCGGCTCAGGCCGTAGGCGGTGGCGGCTTCGAGTTGGCCGGCGGGCACGCTGAGAATCGCCCCGCGAAAGTTTTCGGTGAAATACGCACCGTAGATAAACCCGAGGGTGATGACACCGGCGGTGAACGGGTCGATTTCGAAGTAGGCCCAGCCGAGCATTTCACTCAGGTCGTTCAGCCACAGTTGCAGGCTGTAGAAAATCAGCAGGATCAGCACCAGGTCCGGCACGCTGCGAATCAGCGTGGTGTAGAGCGTGGCCGGAACCCGCAGCAGCTTGACGCTGGAGAGCTTGGCGGCGGCGGCGATCAGTCCCAGGGACAGGCTCAGCAGCAGCGCCAGGAACGCCAGCTTGACCGTCATCCAGGCACCCTGGGCCAGCAGCGGGCCGAAGCCTTGCAGGTTGAGGAGTTCATTCATGGGAAGTATCTCGATGGGGCGCAGAGTTTTACGGTGGGAGCGAGATTGTGTGGGAGCGGGCTTGCTCGCGAAGACAGAGTTTCAGTCAATACATGTGTGACTGACCCACCGCTTTCGCGAGCAAGCCCGCTCCCACACAAGCTCGCTCCCACAGGAGGCGTCACTCGTTGTAGATATCCTGATCGCCGAAGTATTTCTTCTGGATCTGTGTGTAGGTGCCATCGGCCTGGACGGCGGCGATGCCTTTGTTGATCAGCTCCACCAGGTCCTTGTCGTTCTTGCGCAGGCCCATGGCGATGTCGAGCGGCAGGGTCGGGTCCTTGAAGGCCGGGCCGGTCTTGAAGTCGGCACCTTCAGGCTTGGACAGGAAGTTGAGCTGGGCTTCGAGTTTGTCGGTGAGGGTGGCGTCGAGGCGACCGTTTTGCAGGTCGGCGTAGTTCTGTTCCTGGGACTGGTACGCCTTGATCTGCGCGCCGAGCTTGGCCAGGTGCGCACGGGCGTAGGCTTCCTGCAGCGAGCCTTGCAGCACGCCGACCTGTTTGCCTTTCAGGGATTCGGGGGTGTCGCCGAAGTCGGCGCTTTTGCGGGTGATCACCGAGGTCGGGCTGAGGAACAGCCGGTCGCTGAAGTCGATGACTTTCTGGCGGGCCGGGGTCACGGCCATGGAGGACATGATGGCGTCGAACTTGCGGGCGCGCAGGGCCGGGATCATGCCGTCGAATTCGTTGTGGACCCACACGCATTTGACTTCCAGCTTGGCGCAGATGGCGTTGCCCAGGTCGATGTCGAAACCTTGCAGGCTGCCGTCGGCGGCGACGGATTCAAACGGTGGGTATTCGGGGAAAACCCCAAAGCGGATTTCTTTCCATTCCTGAGCCTGGGCAGCGGTTGCGGCCAATGGCAGGAGCAGCGCAGCGAAAAGTGATCGGAGCGGAGTCATGTGTATTCCCTATATTTTGTAATTGATGTAAGGGCAGTAGAAAACGGGACGCTAAGGTGAAGAGGCTTTTTGTGGCGAGGGAGCTTGCTCCCGCTGGGCTGCGCAGCGGCCCCAAAATCCCGGGAGCGCTACGCACTCCAGCGGGAGCAAGCTCCCTCGCCACATTGGGCTGCCTCACTAAATTGGGCTGTTTGTTGTCAGAGAGAATGCTTCAAGATGGTGCGTTTTTTGTGTCGTTTACCCCTGCCGCGGCGGGCGGAATGTGCTGTTAAAACGCGGGTCACAGCGGAAACGGCTGCGGCACCCGCTGAATCGGCTTGTTGACCGGGTTTTTCCGGCCTGCCTTTCACGCAAAGCGGCAGGCCAGAGCGGTCTCAGGCGCGCTTTTTCTGCTGTGCCACCGGTGCTTGGGCCAGGCGGGCAAACAGGTCCTTGGGGTCGGCAAGGTCCGGCACCAGTTCCAGTTCGCTGCCCACGTCCAGCGCCGTGGCCACGTCCAGTACGTAACGCAGGGCGGAGTAGTCTTCGATGGCAAAACCTACCGAGTCGAACAGGGTGACCTGGCGCGCGTTTTCGCGGCCTGGCGCCTGGCCGTTGATCACTTGCCACAGCTCGGTGACTGGCGAATCCTCCGGCATGTGCTGGATCTCGCCTTCGATGCGGCTTTGTGGCTCGTACTCGACAATCACGCGGGCCCGTTCGACGATTCGTCGGTCCAGTTCGGTCTTGCCGGGGCAGTCGCCACCGACGGCATTCAGGTGCATGCCCGGTTCGATCATCTCGTCCGTGAGGATGGTGGCGTAGGCCTTGTCGGCGGTGACGGTGGTGACGATGTCGGCGCCTTTCACGGCTTCGGCAACGCTGCCTGCCAGGATCACCTTGATCGCCGGGAAGGCTTTGAGGTTGGCGGCCAGTTTGGCGGTGGCCTTGGCGTCGATGTCGAACAGGCGGATTTCAGTGATGCCCAGCATCGCGTGGAAGGCCAGGGCCTGGAACTCACTCTGGGAGCCGTTGCCGATCAGCGCCATGCTGCGGCTGTTGTCCCGGGCCAGGTAGCGCGCCACCAGGGCCGAGGTGGCGGCCGTGCGGATCGCGGTGGTCAGGGTCATTTCCGCCAGCAGTACCGGTTTGCCGGTGTCCACATCGCCCAGGGCGCCGAAGGCCATGACGGTGAGCATGCCGCTCTGAGTGTTTTTCGGGTGGCCGTTCACGTATTTGAAGGCGTACAGCGACGCGTCGGACACCGGCATCAGCTCGATCACGCCCTCGGGGGAATGGTTGGCCAGGCGTGCGCATTTTTCAAAGTCCTGCCAGCGCAGGTAGTCGGCGCGGATGTACTCGGCCATCTCGGTAATGCAGGTTTGCAGGCCTTTTTGCGAAACCAGGTAGCTCAAGTCGTTGACGTCGATATAGCGGGTCATGGGAAGACTCCTTATTGAAATGAGGGGCGGGTGGGCAGATGCACTTCCGCCAACATGCAGCGGGCACTGCCGCCGCCGATGCGTTCGATGTTGTCGATGTTCACCACCACCGGCCGGGTGTGGCGCTCCACGTGCTGGCGCTGGGCGGGCTTGAGCGAGCCCCAGGCGCTGGCCGACATCACCAGCAGCGGCTGGCCGTCGCGGTCGTGGACTTCGAGCATGTTGCCGGCGAAGGCTTCCAACTGGTCGAAGTCCAGGGCGACGATGTCTTTGCCGGTGTCGCGCAGGGAGCGTTCAAGGGCCTGGCGCTCGCGGTCATCGGGCAAGGCTTGCAGGCACACCACGGAGAGGTCGCGGCCGACACTCATCATTACGTTGCTGTGGTAGATCGGCGCGTGGTGACGGTCGACGGCGTGGAATACGCAGACCTGGTAGTCCAGGCGTTCGGCGAACTGGCGCAGGGCATCCTGATGGGTCCGTCCGGAATGGCAGGCGTAGCTGATGCGGTGCTGGCGGTCGAGGACCATGCTGCCGGTGCCTTCGAGGAACATGTTCTGCTGTTCGAGGTGGCTGAAGTCGATGGTGTTGTGGATCGCGAAGCGTTGCTCCAGCACTTGCAGCACGCCTTTGTCGCGTTCCAGTCGTCGGTTCCGGCCTTCCATCGGGTACAGCACCAGGCTGCCATCGGCGTGGCTGCTCCACCAGTTGTTGGGGAAGATCGAATCCGGGGTATGGGGAGCGGGGGTGTCTTGTACCACCAGCACTTCCACGCCGTGGTGGCGCAGGGTGTCGACGTAGCCGTCGAACTCTTCCAGCGCTTTCTGCTGTGCCGCCAACGGGTCGAGGGGCGCACGCTGGAAGCGGTTGTTGATCGCGGTGTCCGGGTTGAAGGCGAAGTGCGCCGGGCGGATCATCAGGACAGTGTTGGTGGTTTGCATGGGGGCACGGGTCCATGGGTTGGGCAGTGAGGCTATTTTGTGCGGTGTGAAGGAAGAATCCCGGCTGAAGTGAGGGGGTGGCTCAGCCGGGAAAGCTGAAAAGTGGGGTGGGGCAGCCGAATCGGCTGTGGAGGTGAGTGGAGATCAAAATGTGGGATTGCTCGCGAAAGCGGTGGGTCAGTTAATAAATTCGGTGGCTGATACACCGCCTTCGCGAGCAAGCCCGCTCCCACATTGGTATTGTGTTGCCTGAGGTTTTTTGTCTGGATGGAGAAACCATGCCCACTGAAGTTCGTCTCGCCCAAACTACCGATGCCGAGGGCATCAGCCAGGTCATCCTGGCGGCCCTGCATGACAGCAACGCCCGGGATTATCCGGCGGATGTGATTGCGCGGGTGGCGAGCAACTTTACTCCCGAGGCTGTCGTTGCGTTGCTCGCGCGTCGAACGGTGCTGGTGGCCATTCAGGATGAGGTGATCGTTGCCACGGCGGCACTTGACGCCAATGTGGTGCGCTCGGTATTCGTCAATCCGGCGCTGCAAGGGCAGGGCATCGGGCGCTTGCTGATGATTGAAATCGAGCTGCGCGCCCGGGAAGCCGGGGTGACCTTGTTGCATGTGCCGTCTTCGCTGACGGCCGAGCCGTTCTACACCAAGCTCGGTTTCCACACGGTGCGCGATGTCTACCATGGCAATGAACGCACGCTGGTGATGGAGAAGGCGTTGTCATCCCGCCATCCCATCGGCGTCTATCGCGATCGGGCCCATCGGGCGCAGGTGGTGGCGTTGTGGCAGGCGGCGTTTGGTTATGACGCGGCGCATAACCTGCCGAGCCTGGCGATCGACAAGAAGCTGGCGGTCAACGATGGGTTGTTCTTCGTGGCCACCGACAAGAAGGCGGTGATCGGTACCATCCTCGCAGGCTACGACGGGCATCGTGGCTGGTTGTATTCAGTGGCGGTGCACAACGACTATCGCCGCCAGGGCCTGGGCGCCTCGTTGGTGCGGCATGCGGAGCAGGCGTTGACGGCGCTGGGTTGCATGAAGATCAACCTGCAGATCACCAGTGGCAATGACGCGGTGATGGGGTTTTATGAGGCGCTGGGTTATGGCGCGGAGCCGCGGATCAGCATGGGCAAGAAGATCCTGGAAAACATCCCGATGGATAAGGCCTGAACGTCGGTTTTCCAAACACTGAAATCAAAATGTGGGAGCGGGCTTGCTCGCGAATGCGGTGGATCAGCCAATAAATCTGTCGACTGACACTCCGCTTTCGCGAGCAAGCCCGCTCCCACAGTTTGGTTTTGCAGTGTTGCTTATACCTTGACGATCCAGCCCTCAGGCGCTTCGACGTCGCCGGACTGTACGCCAGTCAGCTCTTTGTAGAGCTTCTGGGTGACCGGGCCGACTTCTTTTTCGCTGTAGAACACGTGCAGCTTGTCTTTGTACTCGATGCCGCCGATCGGGGTGATCACGGCGGCGGTGCCGCAGGCGCCGGCTTCCTTGAAGTCCGACAGCTTGTCGATCAGCACGTCGCCTTCAACCACTTCCAGGCCCAGGCGCGATTTTGCCAGCTCGATCAGCGACAGGCGGGTGATGCCTGGCAACACCGACGGCGAGTTCGGGGTGACGAACTTGTTGTCGTGGGTGATCCCGAAGAAGTTGGCCGAGCCGACCTCTTCGATCTTCGAGTGGGTGGCCGGGTCGAGGTAGATGCAGTCGGCGAAGTTGGCTTTTTTCGCCAGGGAACCGGGCATCAGGCTGGCGGCGTAGTTGCCACCGACCTTGGCTGCGCCGGTGCCGTTGGGAGCCGCACGGTCGTAGCCGGAGATCAGGAAGTTGTGCGGGGTCAGGCCGCCCTTGAAGTAGGCGCCGACCGGGATGCAGAAGATCGAGAAGATGAATTCCGGCGCGGTGCGCACGCCGATGTTGTCACCGGTGCCGATCACGAACGGGCGCAGGTACAGCGCGCCGCCGGTGCCGTACGGCGGGATGAACCGCTCGTTGGCGCGGACCACTTCCTTGCAGGCTTCGATGAAGGCGTCGGTCGGCACTTGTGGCATCAGCAGGCGGCCACAGCTGCGCTGCATGCGCGCGGCATTCTGGTCGGGGCGGAACAGGTTGATCGAACCGTCCTTGCAGCGGTAGGCCTTGAGGCCTTCAAAGCATTGCTGGCCGTAGTGCAGGGCGGTGGAGCCCTCGCTGATGTGCAGCACGTTGTCGTCGGTCAGGGTGCCTTTTTGCCACTCGCCGTCTTTCCAGGTCTGGAGGAAACGCTTGTCGGTCTTGATGTAGTCAAAACCCAGCTTGTCCCAATTGATGCTTTCGTTACCCATGACACCCTCTATCTTTTGTCAACCGCCTGGTCGAAGGCAGGCTTATGGTTTATTTCTGGATGGGCGCAACAATACTTCATTCTTGGCTTGTGTGGGAGCGGGCTTGCTCGCGAATGCGGCGTGTCATTCGATGCATTCGGTACTGATCCACCGCTTTCGCGAGCAAGCCCGCTCCCACATTTGAACTTCGCCATTTTATAGGTGCAATGCATGCCCCAGGGCCCGCAGGGCTGCTTCCTGTACCGCTTCGCCGAGGGTCGGGTGGGCGTGGATGGTGCCCGCCACGTCTTCCAGGCGTGAACCCATTTCCAGGCTCAGGCCGAAGGCCGTGGACAGTTCCGAGACGCCAACGCCTACCGCCTGCCAGCCGACGATCAGGTGATTGTCGCGGCGCGCCACTACCCGCACGAAGCCGGTTTTCGACTCCAGGGTCATGGCCCGGCCATTGGCGGCGAACGGGAAGCTCGACACGATGCAGTCCAGCCCGGCCGCCCTGGCTTCGTCCGGGGTCTTGCCGACCACTACCAGTTCCGGGTCGGTGAAGCACACCGCCGGGATCGCGGCCGGGTTGAATTCGCGGGATTTACCGCTGATCAGTTCGGCGACCATTTCGCCCTGGGCCATGGCCCGGTGGGCGAGCATCGGTTCACCGCTGAGGTCGCCGATGGCCCACACATTGCGCATGCTGGTCTGGCAGCGGCTGTCGATCTTGATCGCCGAGCCGTTCATGTCCAGGTTCAAGGCTTCGAGGTTCCAGCCCTGGGTGTTGGGTTTGCGACCAACGGCAACCAGCACCTGGTCGGTTTCCAGCGACAGCGTCTCGCCGCTGGGGTCGCGCACTTGCAGGGTATTGTTCTCGAAACCGGTGACGCTGTGTTTGAGGAACACCTTCACCCCCAGTTGCTTCAGGGATTCGGCCACCGGTTGGGTCAGTTCGGCGTCGTAGGCCGGCAAAATCCGGTCCTGGGCCTCAACCACGCTGACCTCGGCACCGAGCTTGCGATAGGCAATCCCCAATTCCAGGCCAATGTAGCCGCCGCCCACCACGATCAAGCGTTTCGGGATGCGTTTCGGCGCCAGGGCTTCGGTGGAGGAGATGATCGGCCCGCCAATCGGCAGCATCGGCAGGTTGACACTTTTCGAGCCGGTGGCCAGCAACAGGTGTTCACACTGGATGCGCTGGTCGCCGACAACGACGGTCTTGCCGTCCACGACCTTGGCCCAGCCCTGGATGACCTGGACCTTGTGTTTTTTCAGCAGCGCGGCTACGCCGGTGGTCAGGCGGTCGACGATGCCGTCTTTCCATTCAACGCTTTTGCCGATGTCCAGGGTCGGCACATCGACTTCGATACCCAACGGCGAACCCTGGCTGTGGTGCACGGTTTGCTGGAACTGTTCGGCGACATGGATCAGCGCCTTGGACGGAATGCAGCCGATGTTCAGGCAGGTGCCGCCCAGCGATTGGCCTTCCACCAGGATGGTCGGGATGCCCAGCTGGCCGGCGCGAATCGCTGCCACGTAACCGCCAGGCCCGCCGCCGATGATCAGCAGCGTGGTGTGCAATGTTTGAGACATGGGTTACTCCAGGA
Organism: Pseudomonas sp. P7779; assembly: GCF_013386315.1. NCBI lineage: Bacteria > Pseudomonadati > Pseudomonadota > Gammaproteobacteria > Pseudomonadales > Pseudomonadaceae > Pseudomonas > Pseudomonas sp. P7779. The sequence goes on from NZ_JACARZ010000118.1 coordinate 38,516, forward strand.
ACAGGCTGGCGGGTTGTTCGAGCAGGCCACGGATGGCCTGGATGAATTGCGCCGCGTCCATGCCATCGACCACCCGGTGATCGAAGGAGCTGGAGAGGTTCATCATCTTGCGGATCACAATCTGGCCCTTGATCACCATCGGCCGCTCGACAATGCGGTTGACCCCGACGATGGCCACTTCCGGCAGGTTCAGCACCGGGGTGCTGACAATCCCGCCCAACGCACCGAGGCTGGTCAGGGTGATGCTCGAGCCCGACAGCTCATCGCGACTGGCCTTGCCATTGCGCGCCGCATTCGCCAAGCGATTGATTTCTTGCGCCGTGCCCCACAGGTCGCGGGCTTCGGCGTGACGCACCACCGGCACCATCAGGCCGACATCGCTCTGGGTGGCGACACCCACATGCACCGCGCCGAGGCGGGTGATGACCTGGGCTTCGTCGTCATAACGCGCGTTGATCTGCGGATAGTCGCGCAATGCGACGACCATGGCCCGCACCAGGAACGGCAGCAGGGTCAGCTTGCCGCGGGTAGCGCCGTGTTTCTCGTTGAGGTGCACGCGCAACTCATCGAGGGCCGTGACGTCGATCTCTTCCACATAGCTGAAATGCGCGGCGCGCCGGGTGGCGTCCTGCATGCGCTGGGCGATCTTGCGGCGCATGCCGATCACCGGGATTTGCTGCTCGTCGTTGCGTTCGGCGTACGGGTTGGAGGCCCCGGAATTTTTCGCCGGACCCTGGAGCAAGTAAGCGTCCAGATCTTCATGCAGAATCCGGCCGGCCGGGCCGGAGCCCTGGACCAGTCGTAGCTGGATGCCAGCATCCAGCGCATGTTTGCGCACGGCCGGGGAGGCCAGCGGGCGGTCATCGGCCTCGCGGGCCACGGGCGCTTGCGCAGCCGCCACCGCAGGTTTGGCTGCCGGCTTGGGTTCAACCACCGGCGCGGCCCGGGCTTCGACTTTCGGTGCAGGAGCCGGTGCCGGCGCGACCTCTTCAACCACCGCCGACAACGCCGACTCCCTGGTATTGCCTGCGCCTTCCACCTCGATACTGATCAAAACACTGCCCACCGCCATGACTTCCCCCGGCTCGCCGCCGAGGGAAATCACCTTGCCGTGCACCGGCGACGGAATGTCCACCATGGCCTTGTCGGTCATCACGTCCGCCAGCACCTGGTCTTCTACCACCAGGTCGCCGACCTTGACGTGCCATACCGACAATTCAACTTCTGCGATGCCTTCGCCAATGTCCGGCATCTTGATAACGTGCGTGCCCATTCAGACCTCCATAACCCGATGCAAAGCCGCGCCCACTCGGGTCGGGCCAGGGAAATACGCCCACTCTTGCGCGTGGGGATACGGGGTATCCCAACCGGTGACGCGCTCGATCGGCGCTTCCAGGTAGTGGAAGCAATGCTCCTGCACCAGCGCCACCAGCTCGGCGCCGAACCCGCAGGTACGGGTGGCTTCGTGAACGATCACGCAGCGACGGGTTTTCTTCACGGAATTGACGATGGTTTCCAGGTCCAGCGGCCACAGGCTGCGCAGGTCGATGACTTCGGCGTCGATGCCGGTTTCTTCGGCGGCGACTTGCGACACATACACCGTGGTGCCGTAGGTGAGGATCGTCACGTCCTTGCCCGGGCGGGCGATGGCGGCCACATCCAGCGGCACGGTGTAGTAACCGTCCGGCACCTGCGCTTGCGGGTGTTTCGACCACGGGGTTACCGGGCGGTCGTGGTGGCCGTCGAACGGGCCGTTATACAGGCGCTTGGGTTCGAGGAAGATCACCGGGTCATCGTTTTCGATGGAGGCGATCAGCAGGCCCTTGGCGTCGTACGGATTGGACGGCATCACCGTGCGCAGGCCGCAGACCTGGGTGAACACCGCTTCAATACTCTGGCTGTGGGTCTGGCCGCCGTAGATGCCGCCGCCGCAGGGCATGCGCATGGTCAGCGGTGCAGTGAACTGGCCGGCCGAGCGATAACGCAGGCGGGCGGCTTCGGAAATGATCTGGTCGGTGGCAGGGTACACGTAGTCGGCGAACTGAATCTCGGCCACCGGCCGCAGGCCATAGGCGCCCATGCCGACCGCCACGCCGACGATCCCGCTTTCGGAGATCGGTGCGTCGAACACCCGCGAGGTGCCGTACTTGTTCTGCAAGCCTTCGGTGCAACGGAACACGCCGCCGAAGTAACCGACGTCCTGGCCGAACACCACCACATTGTCGTCTCGCTCAAGCATCACATCCATGGCCGAGCGCAAGGCCTGGATCATGGTCATGGTCGTGGTGGTCATGGCGGTTTCCAGCTCGATATTGTTGTTGTGATCGTTCATGTCAGATCCCCAACTCTTGACGCTGGCGCTTCAAGTGCTCCGGCATCTCTTTATAAACGTCTTCGAACATGGTCGCGGCGCTTGGAATCTGGCCACCGGCCAGGGTGCCGTACTGTTCGGCTTCTTTCTGGGCCTTGAGCACTTCGGCTTCAAGTTCGGCACTGACCGCCGCGTGTTCCTCTTCGGACCACTGACCAATCTTGATCAGGTGCTGCTTGAGGCGGGCGATTGGGTCGCCCAGCGGGAAGTGGCTCCAGTCGTCGGCGGGACGGTATTTGGACGGGTCATCGGAGGTGGAGTGCGGGCCGGCACGGTAGGTCACCCATTCGATCAGGGTCGGGCCCAGGTTGCGGCGGGCACGTTCGGCGGCCCAGGCGGAGGCGGCGTACACCGCGACAAAGTCGTTGCCGTCCACCCGCAGGGAGGCGATGCCGCAACCCACGCCGCGTCCGGCAAAGGTTGTGGCTTCACCGCCGGCAATGGCCTGGAAGGTGGAGATCGCCCACTGGTTATTCACTACGTTAAGAATCACGGGTGCCCGGTACACGTGGGCGAAGGTGAGGGCGGTGTGGAAGTCGGACTCAGCGGTGGCGCCGTCGCCGATCCAGGCCGAGGCAATCTTGGTATCGCCCTTGATGGCCGAGGCCATGCCCCAGCCCACGCCTTGTACGAATTGGGTGGCGAGGTTGCCGGAAATCGTGAAGAAGCCGGCATCTTTTACCGAGTACATGATCGGCAACTGGCGGCCCTTGAGCGGGTCGCGCTCGTTGGACAGCAGTTGGCAGATCAGGTCTACCAGCGGCACTTCCCGGGCCATCAGGATGCTTTGCTGGCGGTAGGTGGGGAAGCACATGTCGTCGATGTTCAAGGCCAGGGCCTGGGCGCTGCCGATGGCTTCTTCGCCGAGGCTCTGCATGTAGAACGACATCTTCTTCTGACGCTGGGCGACCACCATGCGGTTGTCGAAGATCCGCGTCTTGAGCATGGCGCGCATGCCCTTGCGCAGAATCTCGACTGGCACGCTTTCAGCCCATGGGCCGAGGGCCTGGCCCTGATCGTCGAGCACGCGAATCAGGCCCTTGGCCAGGTCGGCGGTGTCGGCGGGTTCTACGTCGATTGGGGGTTTGCGCACCAGGCCAGCGTCAGTCAGGCGCAGGTAGGTAAAGTCGGTCTTGCAGCCTGGGCGGCCCGAGGGTTCGGGAACGTGCAGGCGCAGTGGTTCGTACTGCTGAGTCATGGCTTTCTACGCTCTATCTTGTGAATTTCTTGTAGTGGGCGCGGTAGCTGACAGTCCTTCTTCGGGTAGAAGAAATCTTGTCCTACAACAATCATAGGCTCGGCTCAGGAGAATATTTATCTCTGTTTCATTGCGTTGGAGATCATTTGGGGATAAAAAAACTGCATAAACATAATAAACAGGTGGTTTTGTCTCATGCGCAAACTGGACCGTATCGATATCGGCATTCTGAACGCCCTTCAGGAGAACGCTCGCATCACCAACGCCGACCTGGCCCGTTCGGTCAACCTGTCGCCCACGCCGTGTTTCAACCGGGTCAAGGCCATGGAAGAACTGGGGCTGATTCGCGACCAGGTGACGCTGCTGGACGCCGACCTGCTGGGGCTGCACGTCAATGTGTTCATCCACGTCAGCCTGGAAAAGCAGAACGAATTGGCATTGCAGCAATTCGAAGGGGCGATTTCGGATCGCCCCGAAGTGATGGAGTGCTACCTGATGGCCGGCGACCCCGATTATCTGATTCGGGTGCTGGTGCCCACCATCCAGTCCCTGGAGCGTTTCATGATGGACTTCCTGACCAAAGTCCCGGGTGTCGCCAACATCCGCTCCAGCTTTGCCCTCAAGCAAGTGCGCTACAAGACCGCGCTGCCGCTACCGGCTAACGGCATCAACCTCGGCTAACGAACGACACAAAACAAATGTGGGAGCGGGCTTGCTCGCGAATGGGGAGTGTCAGTCACCGAAAATATAGACTGATACACCGCATTCGTGAGCAAGCCCGCTCCCACATTTTGTAGTGCATTTCAAAGCTGGTTGAGGGGAATCTTCAAATAAACCACCCCATTTCCTTCCGCCGGCGGCATCACCCCGGCCCGCACATTCACCTGAATCGCCGGCAACAACAGCGTCGGCATGCCCAACCCGGCATCCCGCGTGGTGCGCATCTCGACAAACGCCGCCTCATCCACCCCGTCATGCACATGAATATTCCCCGCCCGCTGTTCAGCCACCGTGGTCAGGCACTTGGCTGCGCGTCCTTCGGGCGGATAGTCATGGCACACATAAAGGCGGGTTTCAGGCGCGAAGGCCAACAGCTTGCGCATCGACCCATACAACTGGCGCGCATCCCCACCAGGGAAATCGCAGCGCGCCGTGCCCACGTCCGGCATGAACAGCGTGTCGCCCACCAGAATCAACTGGTCATCAATCAGGTAAGCCATATCCGCCGGCGTATGCCCCGGCACATGCAGCGCCTGGGCCTTCAGGTTGCCGATGTGAAACACCTCATCCGGCGCAAACAGATGGTCGAACTGCGACCCATCCACCCGAAACTCCGGCTCCAGGTTGAACAGGTTCTTGAACACTCCCTGCACCTTGCTGATGGACTGGCCAATCGCGATCTTGCCCCCCAGCTGGCGACGCAAATAAGGCGCAGCCGACAGATGATCCGCATGGGCGTGGGTTTCCAGCAACCACTGCACCTGCAAGCCATGCTCGCGCACAAACGCGATCACCTTGTCCGCCTGGCCGGTGCCGGTGCGTCCGGAGGCCGGGTCGTAGTTGAGCACCGAATCAACGATGGCGCATGGGCCACCGTCCGTTTCATAGACGACGTAGGTGTAGGTCGACGACGTCTCGTCCAGAAAGGATTGAATCAACGCTGACATGACGGGTTTCCCAGATAGCTAATGGCGACTTACATTCAGTTAGGTTTCCACATAACCTTGTGAGCTTAAGTGAATTAAAGGACCCGAGGCAAAGGATGGCATCGTGGTGGCAAACAGCTAGGGCGTGGTGCCATACGGCAACGACCCTTGCGTGCATTAACTGAAAAAGGCCATAGACCATGAACGACCAACACTGGGGACCTACCATCAGTGGCGATATCGTTGTCATCGGTGGCGGCTCGGCAGGCATCGGCCTGCTGGCCAGCCTGCTAAAGCGCGACCCGCACCTGAACATCATCCTGATCGAACCCAGCGACCACCACTACTACCAGCCGGCCTGGACCCTGGTGGGCGGCGGCGCCTATGACGTCAAAAAGACCGTGCGCCCCATGGCCGACGTGCTGCCCAACGGCGTCACCTGGATCCAGGCCGCGGTCAGCGAATTACTGCCCGACGAGCACACCCTGGTGCTCGACAGCGCCCAGCGCGTCAGCTGGAAAAACCTCATCGTGTGCCCAGGCCTGCGCCTGGCCTGGGAAAAGATCGAAGGCCTGCAAGAGACCCTCGGCCAGCATGGCGTAACGTCCAATTACAGCTATGAACACGCCGCCTACACCTGGCAACTGGTGCAGCAACTCAAGCATGGCAAGGCGATCTTTACCCAACCGGCCATGCCGATCAAATGTGCCGGCGCTCCGCAAAAAGCCATGTACCTGTCGTGCGATCACTGGCTCCGCCAGGGTGACCTGAAAAACATCAAGGTCGAATTCAACCTGGCCGGCGCTGCCTTGTTCGGCGTGCCGACCTTCGTGCCGCCGCTGATGAAGTACGTTGAAAAGTACTCGGCGCAGCTGGCATTCAACTCCAACCTGGTCAAGGTCGACGGCCCCGCGCGCAAGGCCTGGTTCGAAATCAAGGACGCCGAAGGCAATGTGCGCGTCGAAGAGAAAACCTTCGACCTGCTGCACGTCGTCCCGCCACAGGTCTCGCCGGACTTCATTCGCCACAGCCCCCTGGCCGATGCCGCCGGCTGGTGCGAAGTGAATCCCCAGAGCCTGCAACACCTGCGCTACCCGCACATCTTCGGCCTGGGCGATGTGTGTTCCACCACCAACGCCAAGACCGCCGCGGCGGTGCGCAAGCAAATCGTGGTGGTGGCGGAAAACCTGCTGGCCCTGCGCAAACAGGCACCGTTGCCCCTCAAGTACGACGGCTATGGCTCCTGCCCGCTGACCGTGGAGAAGGGCAAGGTGGTACTGGCCGAGTTCGGCTATGGCGGCAAGCTGCTGCCGACGTTCCCCCTCGACCCGACTGTGGCGCGGCGTTCGGCGTGGTTCCTCAAGGCGAGTTTCCTGCCGTGGTTCTACTGGAACGGCATGCTCAAGGGCCGCGAGTGGCTGACCCGTCTGGCCAAGGTGGATTGAGGCAACCCTATGCTGCTGGCAAGTTTTCTGGGCGTGTTGATGGGGTTGGTCATGGGCCTGACCGGCGCCGGGGGCGGCATTCTTGGTGTCCCGGCCCTGGTATTGGGGCTGGGGTTGACCATGACCCAGGCCGCGCCCGTGTCGTTGTTCGCGGTGGGCGCGGCCGCTGCCGTGGGGGCTGTCGACGGTTTGCGCCATGGCCTGGTGCGCTACCGTGCGGCGCTGCTGATTGCGCTGCTCGGCGCGCTGTTTTCGCCGCTGGGGGTGTTCTTCGCCCACCAGATGTCGGAGAAAGTCCTGATGGGCCTGTTCAGTGCGCTGATGGTGCTGGTGGCCTGGCGCATGCTGCAACGGGAGAAGCTTGAGGCCGGGCCGAGCGACCACGGCACCGCGTCGTGGGGCCAGAAGAACTGCATGCTCGACCAGCAGACCGGGCGCTTTTCCTGGACCGCCAAATGCACCGCCACCCTGGCAGCACTCGGCGCAGTGACCGGTGCGGTCTCGGGGTTGCTCGGCGTGGGCGGCGGCTTCCTGATCGTACCGGCGTTCAAGCAACTGACCGATGTGCAGATGCGCGGCATCGTCGCCACCTCGCTGATGGTGATCAGCCTGATCTCGTTGATCGGCGTGATCGGCGCGTTTCATGCCGGGGTCAGTATCGAGCCGATGGGCTGGGTGTTTATCGGTTCGAGCATTGTCGGCATGTTGGCGGGGCGGCGCCTGTGCTCGGTGATCAAGGCGCGCACCTTGCAGGTGGGTTTTGCCACCCTGTGTGTGCTGGTGGCGGCGGGCATGCTGTTTCGGGCCCTCATGCAGGTGCCTTGAAATGCGGTCAGCATCCCGCCCCTACGGGTATCAGCGCCGCAGGTAGGCACCGAAGTCGATGTCCCCGGCGCTGAGAATCGCCTGCACCCGATTGTGCACGTTCAACTTGCGCAGGATTGCCGAGACATGGGCCTTCACCGTGGTCTCGGCAATCTCCAGGCTATAGGCGATCTGCTTGTTCGAGTCACCCTTGGTCATCCGCTCCAGCACCAGCAATTGCTTGCGGGTCAGGGCCTGCAGCAGCTCCGGCGCAAGCCCCAGGCAATCATTCATGCGCCGTTGCCCGCCGATTTTCTGGCTGCGAATAATCTCCGGCGGCAAATACACATTGCCGTTGAGAATCTGTTGGATTGCCTCGGTCATCTGCAGCCTGGGCGAGGACTTGGTGATAAACCCCACCGCGCCATAGGTGATGGCTTGCAGCACGACCTGCTTGTCCTGCTCGGCAGACACGATCACCACCGGAATCGTCGGCGACTCGTTGCGCAGGTTGATCAGGCCATTGAGGCCGTGCATGCCCGGCATGTTCAGGTCCAGCAGGATCAGATCCAGGTCGTCGTGCTCCTGGCTCATGGCCAGGGCGCTGTCCAGGTCGCCGGTTTCCATCACTTCGCTGCCCGGGAACCCGTCGCTGATGACGTTGTGGATCGCCTCGCGGAACAGTGGGTGATCGTCGGCTATCAGAATTTTGTACATGGACGTTCGCCTTATTATTTTTGCTTATTCAAGCAGGTCCGATCCATAGGGTCATGCGCCCATTACATGCCAGTCTCGATGCCTTGGGAATGCGACGATAGAGAGGGGAATCAGTACCAAAGTAGTAGATCGTGCCGTACGTCGCGGTTTCAGCGCCACCCATTGGTCTGATTGCATTCAGTGTCGGATGGGTTAGTGTGGAGCGCATCTTCCAGAATAATAAAAACAGGCTTACCAATGAGCCCGAACCTGAGTCTCCTGCGTAAATTCGTTTCCCCTGAAATCATCTTTGGCGCCGGCTGCCGGCACAACGTAGGCAACTACGCCAAGACCTTTGGCGCGCGCAAGGTGTTGGTGGTGAGTGATCCCGGCGTGGTTGCTGTCGGCTGGGTGGCCGATGTCGAGGCCAGCCTGCAAGCGATCGGCATCGACTACTGCCTGTACACCGCCGTTTCGCCCAACCCCCGGGTTGAAGAGGTGATGCTCGGCGCCGAGGTCTACCGTGAAAACCATTGCGACGTGATCGTCGCCGTCGGTGGCGGCAGCCCGATGGACTGCGGCAAGGCCATCGGCATCGTGGTCGCCCATGGCTGCAGCATCCTCGACTTCGAAGGTGTCGACACCATCCGCGTGCCGAGCCCGCCGCTGATCCTGATCCCGACTACCGCGGGCTCCTCGGCGGATGTCTCGCAGTTCGTGATCATTTCCAACCAGCAGGAGCGCATGAAGTTCTCCATCGTCAGCAAGGCGGTGGTGCCCGATGTTTCACTGATCGACCCGGAAACCACGGCGAGCATGGACCCGTTTCTCTCGGCCTGTACCGGCATCGATGCGCTGGTGCATGCCATCGAGGCCTTCGTGTCCACCGGCCACGGCCCGCTGACCGATCCCCACGCGCTGGAAGCCATGCGCCTGATCAATGGCAACCTGGTGCAGATGATCGCCAACCCCGGCGACATCGCCCTGCGGGAGAAAATCATGCTGGGCAGCATGCAGGCCGGGCTGGCGTTTTCCAACGCGATCCTCGGCGCGGTGCATGCCATGTCCCACAGCCTTGGCGGCTTTCTCGACCTGCCCCATGGCCTGTGCAACGCGGTGCTGGTGGAACATGTGGTGGCGTTCAACTACAGCGCGGCACCGGAGCGTTTCAAGGTGATTGCCGAGACCTTCGGCATTGATTGCCGGGGCCTCAACCACCGGCAAATCTGCGGCCGGCTGGTGGACCATTTGATCGCGTTGAAGCATGCGATCGGCTTCCATGAAACCCTCGGCCTGCATGGGATTCGAGTGGCGGACATTCCCTTTCTGTCGCAGCACGCCATGCACGACCCGTGCATCCTTACCAACCCGCGTGAGTCCAGCCAGCGTGACGTCGAGGTCGTCTATGGCGAAGCTCTCTGACGATCAGCAACGGGCACTCGCGGGGCTCCTGGGGCTGGGCAACCACTCGGCGCGCAAGAGTCATTACCCCGAACTGACCGCGCGCCTCGACGAGCTGGAAGCCGAGCGCAATCGCTACATCCGCCTCAACGACGAATTGGAACAGCGGGTCGCGGCGCGTACCGACGAGTTGCTGGAAGCCAACCGCAACCTGCAACAGCAAATCGCCCAGCGCGAGAAGATCGAGCAGGACCTGCGCGATGCCCGGGATGCCGCCCAGGCCGCCAACCGCAGCAAGGACAAATACCTTGCCGCCGCCAGTCATGACCTGCTGCAACCCCTCAACGCCGCACGCTTGCTGATTTCCACCCTGCGCGAGCGCAACTTGCCCAGCGTCGAACACGTGTTGGTGGAGCGCACCCATCAGGCCCTGGAAGGCGCCGAGGATTTGCTCACCGACTTGCTGGACATTTCCCGACTCGATCAAGCGGCGGTCAAGCCGGACATCGCCCTGTACCGTCTCGACGAACTGTTCGCACCGCTGGTCTCGGAATTCCAGTCGGTGGCCGCGGCGTCCGGGCTGAACCTGCGGGCGCGTACAGGCCATTACGCAATCAACACCGACCTGCGGCTGGTGACGCGGATCCTGCGCAATTTCCTCAGCAACGCCTGCCGCTACACGAGCGCGGGCTCCATCCTGCTGGGCGCCCGCCGCCGGGGTGAGCGGTTGCGCCTGGAGGTTTGGGACACCGGGCGCGGAATTGCGGCGGACCGCCTGGACGCCATCTTCCTGGAGTTCAATCAACTGGACGTGGGCCGCGCCGCCGACCGCAAGGGCGTGGGACTGGGGTTGGCGATTGTCGAGCGTATCGCCGAGGTCCTCGGTTATCCGGTGGCGGTGCGTTCGTGGCCGGGGCGCGGTTCGATGTTCAGCATCGAAGTCCCCATCAGCGAGGACATGCCGCTGCCTATCAGTGTGGTGGCCGCGCAACCGAGCACCGGCAACCCGTTGCCGGGGAGGCGGCTGCTGGTGCTGGACAACGAAGTCGGCATCCTCGACAGCATGAGCGCGCTGCTTGGGCAGTGGGGCTGCGAGGTGGTCACTGCGACCGATCAAGCCGGCGCACTGGTTGCGTTGCAGGGCCGGGCACCGGAGCTGATTCTCGCGGACTATCACCTGGACCATGGCGTGGTGGGCTGTGAGGTCGTGCACCAGTTGCGCGAGCATTTTGGCTGCAGGATTCCGGCAGTGATTATCACCGCCGACCGCACCGACCAATGCCGCCGTGCATTGCAGCGCCTGGACGTGCCATTGCTGAACAAGCCGGTCAAGCCCGGCAAGTTGCGGGCGGTGTTGACCCAGTTATTGGCCTAGCCACTTGATACCCGTCAACACCGGGCGTGACGCTTTGCCTCATGCTGTGGGCCAGATTTCACGGCCGACGGAGAACCCCATGAGTGCCCCCGCAACAACAGCTGCTTCATTCAAGTTGCCCCTGGGCCTGGTGGTCGGCGTACTGGTGATGGTCGGCGTGCTGCTGTTGCCGCTGCCGGCCGACTTGCCGGTGGCCGGGCACCGGATGCTGGCGATCCTCGCGTTTGCGGTGGTGGTATGGATCACCGAAGCGGTCTCCTACGAGGCCAGCGCGATCATGATCACCTCGTTGATGGCGTTTTTGCTCGGCACTGCGCCGTCGCTGCAAGACCCGACGCACCTGATCGGTTCCAGCCCGGCGATCAGCATGGCGTTGACGGGGTTTTCCAACCCGGCGCTGGCGCTGGTGGCCGGCGCGTTGTTTATCGCCGCAGCCATGACCCATACCGGGCTGGACCGGCGCATCGCGTTGGTCACCCTGACCCGCGTGGGTACCAGCACCCGGGGCATTCTCGTCGGGGCAGTCGCCGTGACCATCCTCTTGAGCCTGGTGGTGCCCAGCGCCACGGCCCGCAGTGCGTGTGTGGTGCCGATCATGATGGGGGTGATTGCCGCGTTTGGCGTGGACAAGCGTTCGAATATTGCGGCCGGGATCATGATCGTCGTGGCCCAGGGTACGAGCATCTGGAACGTCGGTATCCAGACGGCGGCGGCGCAGAACCTGCTGACGGTTGGCTTTATGGACAAGATGCTGGGGCAGCGGGTGTCGTGGATCGACTGGTTGATCGCCGGGGCGCCGTGGGCGCTGATCATGTCGGCGGTGTTGTTGTTTTTGGTGTTGAAGCTGCTGCCGCCGGAGAGTGACAGCATTCCCGGAGGCAAGGAGGCGGTGGCGCAATCGCTGGTGGACATCGGGCCGATGACGGGGCCGCAGAAGCGCTTGCTGACGGTGTCGGTGTTGCTGTTGTTGGCCTGGGCCACGGAAGGGCGGTTGCACAGCTTTGATACGACCTCGACGACGTATGCCGGGCTGGTGTTCTTGCTGATGCCGGGGATTGGGGTGATGACCTGGAAGGATGTGCAGTCGCGGATTCCGTGGGGCACGGTGATTGTGTTTGGGGTTGGCATCAGCCTGGGTACGGCGTTGCTGACCACCCAGGCGGGGCAGTGGCTGGGGTCGCAGGTGGTGGCGCATACCGGGTTGGACCAGGTGGGGCCGCTGGGGGTGTTTGCGATTCTGGGGGTGTTTTTGATCGTGATTCATTTGGGGTTTGCCAGTGCCACGGCGTTGACCTCGGCGTTGTTGCCGATTTTGATTGCGGTGTTGCAGACGTTGCCCGGGGAGTTCAGTCGGCTGGGGATGACGATGCTCCTGGGGTTTGTAATGAGCTACGGGTTTATCCTGCCCATCAATGCGCCGCAGAATATGGTGTGTTTGGGGACCGGCACGTTTACGGCGCGGCAGTTTGCCAAGGTCGGGATTTTGGTGACGTTGATTGGGTATGGGTTGATGTTGGTGTTTGCGGCTACGTATTGGAGTTGGTTGGGGTGGATTTGAGGTGGGGGGCATATCCGTTATTTCGGTAACGGCCGCTTATGGTTCCGCTCTTACAGCGGCCCGCTTCGCACTGCCTGCGTTCGGCCTCGGGCTCATTGGGGCAGTCAGATCAAGGTCAAAAGCAAAAGCACAGCGGCCTACCGGCCGGCTTGAGTGTTAAAAACAGAGGCAAGATCCAGGGCGAAAGCAGAGCTGCTTTT
>NZ_JACARZ010000119.1:0-18147 GCF_013386315.1 Pseudomonas sp. P7779
TCCGCGTCAGCATCCGCATCAGCGTCCGTATCATCAATATCAACAGCGATCACAGAAGCCGGAACAGACTCGTTGCCTGCTGCATCGGTCAATGTGACAGCCAGTGTTTCGCCGTTAACCTGAAGCGGATCCAGGGTGACTTGAAAATTACCGTCGTCGCCGACCGTGCCAGTACCGATCACGTTGCCATCGGCGTCTTTCACGGTAACGGTCGCGCGCGGTTCGCCCTTGCCGGTGACGGTGCTGCCATCTTCGCCGACCACCAGGTTGGTTGGGGCATCCGGGGCGATGGTGTCCCCCGCGATGACGATGCCTGGCAGGGATTCCTTGCCCGAGAAGTTGCGCAGGAACACGCGTAGCCGCTCGCCATTGATGTGCAGCGAGTTCAGTTGCACCAGGAATGTTCCGTCATCTGCCACTGTTCCGCTGCCGACCACTTCACCAGCATCGTTGAGGATGATGACTTTGTGGGCCGCGGCGCCTTCACCGCTGAGCGTGTCACCCACGTCACTGATTGCCAGGTTGCGCGGCGCAAGCGGTGTCTCAATATCGGCGACAACCAGCGCACCCGGAGCCGACTCATTGCCGGCAGCGTCTTTGAGCGTGATCGCCAGGCTTTCGCCTTCGGGCGCGGGTGTGTCGAGCGAAACCTGGAAATTGCCATCCGCGCCGACGGTGCCCGTACCGATCACATTGCCGCTGGCATCCTTGATGCTCACGGCAGCGTTCGGTTCACCTTTACCGCTGACAGTTGCGCCATCGGCACTGATCACCAGGTTGGTCGGCGCATCCGGGGCGGTGCTGTCGCCCGCCACCACGGGGCTGGCGGACGATTCATTGCCGGCAGCATCCTTGAGGGTGACTTGCAGGGTTTCGCCATTGGTTTGCGCAGTTCCCAGGGTGACCTGGAAGTTGCCTTCAGCATCCACGGTGCCGGTGCCGAGGACCTCGCCATTGGCATCCTTGATGATCACGGTCGAATTAGGCTCGCCCTTACCGCTGACGGTTGTACCGTCTGCACTGACGGCCAAACCGTTCGGTGCGGCGGGGGCGGTTGTATCACCCGCTACCACAGACGCAGGTTGCGATTCCTGACCCGCGGCATCCTTGAGGACGACTTGCAGGGTTTCGCCATTGGTTTGCGGCTTGTCCAGGTTGACCTGGAAGTTGCCGTCGGTACCCACAGTGCCTGTGCCCAGTACGTTACCGGCGGCATCCTTGACCGTGACGGTGGTGCCAGGCTGACCTTTACCGCTGACCACCGTGCCCGCGCTGTTGACCGATAAACCGGTCGCAGCACCGGGTGCAGGAACTGGCGTTTGATGATGATGGCCACCACCACCGCCACCACCGCTCAATGCCGCGGCGGTACCGCCGACGGCGAGGATGCCCAAGCCCCACAGCACCCAGTCCGGCACCGCACTGTCAGCGGCAATGGCTGCCACACCCAGGTCGTCCAGGGTCGAGATTTCGGTGAAGTTGAAACCCGAATACGGCGTGGAATAGTTGCCGAGCAACAATGTTCCGTCGGCATTTTCCAGAACCAGTTGGTTAGCGGAGCCGTCGGCTCCCACTACAAAAAAGTTCTGAATGGTGATGGTTTCTCCAGACTTCAGAGTGACCACCAGGTTTTGGCCGGACTGTTGAAACGATTGAACGCTTTCTTGTCCGAACGGCAGTTTTACAATGCTGGTTCCCTTGAGGCTGGCGTTGCCAAAGGCATGCTCTGTCGCCGTCCCCGTTGCCTTGTCGACAATAGTTATGTTTTTCATCTCTCACCCGTTTTTTATATGGACACACGTATTTCAGCGCGAGCGAATGCCCACGACGGTAGTTACCGCCGAGCACGAAACTCTTTTTGCGTTTATATAGGACTGGTCAGGATTTACAGCGATCAACCGACGCCGGTTTCTTCACGACATTGCAGACCCACACGCGTGCGCTTGCAACACGCTGACACCGAATGAGGTGGCACATCCTTGGCGTCAGAATAAGCCTGCCCGGGCCTTGGGCTGGACTGCATCGCAGCCCAGAGGTCGAGCAACCGGGAGAGGTGGCGGGCCAGGATGCGGGCTTTTTCAAGTTCCAGGGCGGCCTCGTTCGATGAGGCCGATAGCCCTGGGAAACCCGATGTACGCATCCATTCGCTAGCCATCTCTGACACACCTGCACAACTTTGAAAGTACAACGCTTCGGCGGAAGTTATCGAGACGCAGCAACCATGACCACGCTCGCAAAACCGATACTAGCGAGGCAATAGTCAACATCAAAGAGAAATGTAAACACGCAATAAACATGGGTATTTAATGAGGGAAGCCACGACAAACCGAACACACACAACCGAGAAATAAATTATAACGGCATGATAATCGAGCGCTCCATGGACACTCACCAAATGAATAACCCATAATCAAAAACATGATATTTCAGCGTCACACCTGAAACTTGTAAAAGTTTATTTCACAACTATAACAATGCAAAAAAACCTTATCCCTAGGCATTAGTCGATAAGTAATACCGCCCTCCCACAAACGTCGCGAAGGGGTTTATTCAGGCCAAAAAAAAGCACCAGTAGTGAGCTGGTGCTGGAAGGTCTACGCAGTAAAAATCAGGGGCCCACAGTGAAGAAGGACAATTGCCCTACTTTGGTTTTCGATAGCTGTTGATGATCGCCGAGAAGTCCTTGCCCCCTTCCCCACGTTGGCTCATCGATTGATACAACTGCTGCGCCACTGCGCCGAGGATCACCGGCTGGTGTGCCTGGCGGGCCGCTTCAGTGGCCAGTCCCAGATCCTTGAGCATCAGTTCTGCACCAAACCCACCGGTATAACCCCGGGACGACGGCGCCGTCTCGATAATCCCTGGCCATGGGTTGTAGGTGTCCGAACTCCAGCAGCGCCCGGTGGAGCTGTTGATGATTCCCGCCAACACTTGGGTGTCGATGCCCAGCGCATCGCCCAGGGCCATGGCTTCGCTGACGCCGACCATGGTGATACCCAGCAGCAGGTTGTTGCAGATCTTGGCGATTTGCCCGGTGCCGACTTCGCCGCAATGCACGATGTTGCGGCCCATCTGCGCCAATACCGGCTGCAGGGTGGCGAACAGTTCCGGGGTAGCGCCGACCATGAAGGTCAACGTCCCGGCCTGGGCACCGCCGGTGCCGCCGGACACTGGAGCATCCGCCATCACCACGCCTTGTTTCGCTGCCGCCGCCGCTACATCGCGGGCGGTCTGCGGGTCGATGGTGCTGCAATCCACCGCCGGCACGCCTTTGCCGATGCCGGCGAGCACGCCGTCTTCACCGAGCCACACACTGCGCACATGGGCCGCAGCCGGGAGCATGGTCACCACCAACTCGGCGCCTTCGGCTGCCGCGCGCGGTGAAGCGCTGATGGTGCCGCCCAGTTCCGCCAGTTCCTTGAGCACGGTCTGGTTCAGGTCGAACAGGTTCAGCGCATGGCCAGCCTTGATCAGGTTGCGCGCCATCGGCGCGCCCATGTTGCCCAGGCCGATAAATGCAATCTTCATGGTCGTCTCCTCGATCAGCGCAGGTTGATGGTGGTGTTGACGCCATCGTTGACGCTGTCGTCGTCGAACCAGCGGCTGGTGACGGTTTTGGTCTGGGTGTAGAACTGCACCACTTGCTTGCCGTACGGGCCCAGGTCGCCGAGTTTCGAACCACGGGAACCGGTGAAGCTGAAGAACGGAACCGGCACGGGGATCGGGATGTTGATGCCGACCTGGCCCACATCGATTTCGCTCTGGAATTTACGCGCCGCCGCGCCGCTCTGGGTGAACAGGCCGGTGCCGTTGCCGAACGGGTTGGCGTTGACCAGGGCGATGGCTTGGTCGAGGGTGTCGACTTCCAGCACCACCAGCACCGGGCCGAAGATTTCCTGGGTGTAGATCTGCATGTCGGTGGTCACGCCGGAGAACAACGTCGGGCCGACGAAATTGCCGTCCTCGAAACCCGGCACCTTGATGCCGCGGCCATCCAGCTCCAGCTTGGCACCTTCTTTTACGCCGCTTTCGATCAGGTCGAGAATGCGTGCCTTGGCGCGCTTGGAGATTACCGGACCCACATCGGTACCGGCTTCGCTGCCGGCGTTCACCTTGAGTTTTTGCGCCAGGGCCTTGAGGTCTGGCAGCCATTGTTTGGCCGCGCCCACCAGCACCACCACGGAAGTTGCCATGCAACGCTGACCGGCCGCACCGAAACCGGCGCCGACCAGGGCGTTCAGGGTTTGCTCGCGATTGGCGTCCGGCAGCACCACGGCGTGGTTCTTGGCGCCCATCATCGATTGCACGCGCTTGCCGTGTTTACCGGCGAGGTCGTAGACGTGAGTCCCCACGGCGGTCGAACCGACGAAGGACACGGCCTTGATATCTTTGTGGGTGCACAGCGCATCCACCACGTCCTTGCCGCCGTGAACCACGTTCAGCACACCGGCTGGCACCCCGGCTTCCAGCGCCAGTTCAACCAGCAGCAGGGTCGACAGCGGGTCCTGTTCCGATGGCTTGAGTACGAACGTGTTACCGCAGGCAATGGCCATCGGGAACATCCACAGCGGAATCATCGCCGGGAAGTTGAACGGGGTGATGCCGGCGCACACGCCGATCGGCTGGCGCAGGGTGTAGGTGTCCACACCGCCCGCGACGTTTTCAGCGAATTCGCCCATCTGCAGGGTGCCGATGGAGCACGCGTGCTCGACCACTTCCAGGCCACGGAAAATGTCGCCTTCAGCGTCGGCAATGGTCTTGCCCTGCTCGGCACTCAGGACCACGGCGATGCGCTTGGAGTGCTCGCGGATCAAGGCTTGCAGCTTGAGCATGATGCGCATGCGCGCACCGATCGGCGTCAGCTTCCAGGTCTGGAAGGCGCGATGGGCGGCGTCGATGGCAGCGTTGACTTCTTCAGGGGTGGAAAACGGTACGCGGGCCAGCACTTGCTGGGTAGCGGGGTTGACGATGTCTTGCCATTCGGTGGTCCTGGATTCGACCCACTCGCCGTTGATCAGCAGCTTGACCTGTTTTACGGAAATATCGGCAGATGCGTTCATGTGGTCTCCAATTCTTGTAGGTATGCAGAGAACCAAGGCGTTGAATCGCCTTGAGGATGAGGCGTTCGGACTGTTTTTGGAGTATAGATGTGCAAACTTCTAATAAGAACGCACATAAAAGCCGGTCCAATATGCAAAAAAACATCACGTCACTGGGCTCCCTGAACTGGGATGACCTGAAGTTTTTCCTCGAAGTCGCCCGTACCCGCAAGGCCAGCGTCGCCGCCAAGCGCCTGGCGGTGGACTACACCACGGTGTCGCGGCGCATTACCTCCCTTGAAGGATCCTTGGGCACTCTCCTGTTTGAAAAATCCCGGACCAACGGCTTCGTATTGACCACCGAAGGCCAGCGCCTGCTGGGTTACGCCGAGTCCATCGAAAGCACGTTGCACATGGCCTGCGAACAGGTTTCCGGCTCCGGCGTGGCGCTGTCCGGCCACGTGCGCATGGGCTGCACCGAAGGGTTCGGCAGCTTCTTCGTCACCCCGCAACTGAGCCACTTCGTCGACACCTACCCGGCGATCTCGGTGGACATCCTGCCCCTGCCCCACTTCATCAGCCTGTCCAAGCGCGAGGCGGATATCGTCATCGCCCTGGAGCGGCCGGAACACGGGCCGTACGTGTGCTGCAAGCTGTGCGACTACAAGCTGCAGCTGTACGCGACGCAGGAATACCTGGACCAGCACCCGCCCATCCGCCGGGCGGCGGACCTGGCCGAGCATCCGTTTATCAGCTACGTGGATGATTTAGCGTTCAGTTCAGAGCTGCTGTACCTGGCCAATGTAGTGCCCGGCGCCAGCGCCAGTTTGCGCAGCACCAGCGTGATTGCGCAGTACGTGGCGGCGCAGCAAGGGCGCTCGCTGGCGATCCTGCCGTGCTTTTTGGCGGCACAGGACCCGCGGTTGCTGCCGGTGCTTTCGAAGGAGATAAACATTACGCGGCAGTTCTGGATGTACTGCCGCGAGGACTTGAGGAAGTTGAAACGGATCACCCTGCTGTGGGATTACATCCGTGAGGTGACGGAGCAGAATCAGCCGTTGTTGATGGGGGAAACGCGGGAGATGGTGTTTGCCGATTAAATAAAATGTGGGAGCCGGGCTTGCCCGCGATAGCAGTGTGTCAGTCACCCAATACATCAACTGATCCACCGCCATCGCGGGCAAGCCCGGCTCCCACATTGATTGCATTCCAACTCGAACTGCCCGAAAGCCAGACTAGTCCGCAATCACCACAATCGACACCCGGCGATTCTCGGTTCGCCCCGCCGCTGTCGCGTTGGACGCCACCGGCTCGCTGCTGCCCAGTCCGCGCAGTTGTACGTTTTCTTCTTTCATCCCAACGCCTGCCAACACGTGCGCAACGCTTTTGGCTCGGCGCAGGGACAGTTGCTGGTTGTAGGTTTCCTTGCCCGAGGCGTCGGTGTGGCCGTCGACCCGCACGCGCTCAATGCCCACGCCCAGCAGCGCCTTGCCGATGCGCTGGACGATCTCGGTGCTGGGGGCATTCAGACTTTCGACGTCGCTGCCAAACAGCACCTTGCCCGAGAGGCCGAAGGCCCAGCCTTCGTCAGTCAGTTCAAAACCCTGCTGTTTGAGCACGGCGATTTGCGCCGGTGTCAGGCCTTTTGGCGGCGGGGTCTGGCAGCCGCTCAGGGCGAGCAGAGCCACGAGCAAGGTGATGAATAAAAAGCGTGCGGTCGAGAACAAGGGATCAACTCCTGTGTTGAACGTCGGCGGCGGGGGACTCCGATTCCGCCGTTTGCTGGCCCCCCTGGGAAAGCCGTTTGGCCTGGTACATCGCCGCGTCGGCGGCGTTGAGCAGGTTACCGGGGGTGGCGCCATGATCAGGGTAGACGGCGATGCCGATACTGAGTGAGGTCAATACGTGGGCGTCGCCGGGCAGCGCAATGGGCGCGTCCATGCTGGCGATGATTTTTTCGGCAATGCGCTGGGCGTCCTCAAGTCGGTGCAGAGGCGACAGCAAGATGGCGAATTCATCGCCGCCCAGGCGTGCCACCAGGTCGTCTTCACGCAGTTGCGCACGAATGCGCGTAGCCACTGCCACCAATACCGCATCGCCGGCGGCGTGGCCGAAGTTGTCGTTGATGTCTTTAAAGCGGTCGCTGTCGAGGAACAAGACCGCCACTTTCTCGTTGAGCTTGGCGGCGCTGCGCAGGGCGCGGATCAGCCGCCCTTCGAAGAACGCACGGTTGGGCAGCCCGGTCAGGCTGTCGTGGCTGGCCTGGTGGGCGAGGGTTTCGTTTTCGCTTTGCAGGTGGGTCTGCCAGGCCTCCAGTTCGTCGAGCAGGGCATTGAAGTCATTGCCCAGGCTGTCGAGTTCGGCGATTTTCGCCGGCGGTACGCGTCGGTCAAAGGCCCGCTCGCTTCGGGCAGCGTGGGCCACCGAGGCCAGGCTGTGCAACGGCCCGGTGATGCCGCGTAACAAACGCCGCGCCAGGTACAGTGCAACCCAGGCGCTGAGGGCGGTGCACACCAGAATCCCGGCCAGGCCGCTGAGCAGGAAGCGCAACAGGCTGCCGCCGTGGCCGGTCAGGTGCACGCTGCCGATGACCTGGCCCTGGTGCAGGATCGGCTGGGTGATGGGTTGTTCGAGCAGGGCATGCGCCAACTGCAGCTCAATCATCGACAGCATCCCGGTTTCAGGGCGCTCCCAATGGGCCAGTTGCTTGCCGTCGACGTTGAAGACTTCCGCCTCGGCCACTTCTTCCTCCGAGGCGATCACGCCCAACGCCTCGGTGGCCGCCGCGCTGTCGTTGAACACCACGGCCGCTTCCACGGTGTAGTTGATGGAGCGGGCGATCAGGTGCAGATTGTGGTCGGCATACACCCGCAGCGCGAGCACGCCGAGCAGGGTCAGGGAGATACTGGCCATGCTGACGGCCATCAGCGCCAGGCTCAGGTGCCCGCGCCCGATCACTGAACGCAAGGTAGGACGCACTGGCGCCTTATCGACACTCATGACCCCAGCGCTCGACGTCGGGACAGCTGCAGCACACTCGGATGAATGCGCACACCGCTACGGGCAACGGAATCCAGGTTGACCTCGAACGACACCTGTTCGTCGGCTACCCGCAGGCAGAACAGGCTGCCCACGGTGCATTGGTCGCCGCCTTCGCTGATGCTGAGCACCGGATGGCCGATCAATGCCGCGAACAGGCGGCTGCGCTCGTCGCTGGTCAATTGGCCGATGTACACGGCATCGCAGGCATTGGCGATGTCTGGATGGTCGGCCAGCAAACGCTGCACCACTACCGGACGGCCGGTAGCCTGGGTGGTGCCTTTGACCAGGTCATCGGTGTATTGGGTTGGCCCGACGATGCACAAACGCAATTGCGCGGGCTCTACCGGCCAGCGGGCGTAACTGAGAATTCCCAGGACCACTTGGGTGACGGCCTTGGCCCGCTGATCGGCCATGCCGGCAGGCGGCTGGGCAAAAACGAGGGGCGTGAACACGCACAGAAGCGCCAACAGCAGCATTCGTCTCCAGCTCAAACTTCGCTCTGTGGGCGAGACAGCCACGTTCATGCAGCGATTCTCTTTGATCTTCTCGGGATGATGCCGCAACGATAGCACAACGGCGGAAACCCCCCGAGGCGACACCCAGGAGGATTCCGACATTTTATTAAGAAAAATCACACATTTGGATCAGAAAATTTAGATGTCCCATCGGTCAGCTTCTTTGACGATCAAGTGCCCAGTTCCAGCATCAGCCCACTCAAGCGTTTCACCTTGCGGCTCACCGCCTCTTCGAATACGCCACCCCGGGGTTCGATCAGGCTGAACCAGTCCTTGGCGCGGGTGATGCCGGTGTAGATCAGCTCTTTGGTAAGCACCGGGTTCAAGGCGTCCGGCAAAATCAGTGCGGTGTGGGTGAATTCAGAGCCCTGAGATTTATGCACCGTCATCGCGTAGACGGTTTCGACGTCGTTGAGCCGGCTGGGCAACACAAACCGTACGCCGCCCTGGCCATCGTTGCGCGGGAACGCGACGCGCAGAACCTGCGGCCCGCCGTCGCTTTCGGGCAGCTTGAGGGCGATACCGATATCGCCGTTCATCAGGCCCAGGCCGTAATCGTTGCGAGTCATCAACACCGGGCGTCCTTCGTACCATTGCTGGTCGCTGTCGATCAGCCGGGCCTTGAGCAGCGCGGCGGTGATGCGCAGGTTCAAGCCCTCCACGCCCCATGGGCCCTTGCGTACGGCGCAGAGCAACTGGAATGCGTCGAAGGCTTTCAGCAGCTTTTGCGCCCAGAGCGTCCAGGCCTCGTCATCCCGTGGCGTCTCCAGGGACGGACGCGCGGTCTGCAGCAGTTTCAGGTAATGGCGATAACCGTGGGCACCGTCGCCATGGCCATCCAGCACCAGGCGCTCCAGGGCATGGTCCTGCTCGCCCTTGAGGCTGACGCAAAACAGGTCGGCATGGCTGCGGGCAGCCAGCAGTTTGCGGGCCTGCTCAGGGTTTTGCTGGTTGACCCAGCGGGCCAGTTGGCCAATGCCGCTGCCTTCGCCGAAACGCCGCGAGTAACGCAGCATCACCACTTGTTGCGCCAAGGGGTGGCTACCGTCGAGGTCTTCCTGCAGGCCGCTGGCGCCGAGGTCTTCGCCGCTGACCTGTTGCAGCCACTGGCGGGTTTGCGGGCTGTAGAAACCGGCTTCGGCGTCGCGGCACAAATCCCCCAGCACCGCCCCGGCTTCAACCGAGGCCAACTGGTCCTTGTCACCCAGCAGCACCAGGCGAGCATGGGGTGGCAATGCGTCCAGCAGGTTGGCCATCATTTCCAGGTCGATCATCGAGGCTTCGTCCACTACCAGCACATCCAGGGGCAACGGATTGCCGATGTGATGCCGGAAGTGCCGGGTGCCGGGACGGCTGCCGAGCAAACGGTGAACGGTGGTGACCTGGGTCGGGATTTTTTCCTTCACCGCATCAGGCACTTTCAGCGACAGCACTTGCTGGCTGATGGACTCGGTCAAGCGCGCGGCCGCCTTGCCGGTGGGCGCGGCCAGACGGATGCGCAACGCGCTGCCCGCTTCCACGGCGGGGGCCTGCAACAGCGCAAGCAAACGCACCACCGTGGTGGTCTTGCCGGTACCCGGCCCGCCGGTGACGATGCTGAATGCACCGCGGGTGGCCAAGGCGCAGGCGAGTTTTTGCCAGTCGACAACACCGTCTGGCGGGGCCTGGTCGAACAGGCGATTCAGGCGTTCGGGCAGATCGGCGGCAACGCTTTCCCGGGTGGCGAGTCGCAGGCGCAAAGCGCTGTCGATACGCCGTTCGTAGGTCCAGTAGCGGCGCAAGTACAGGCGTTTGCCCGACAGCACCAGT
This sequence comes from Pseudomonas sp. P7779, assembly GCF_013386315.1. Classification (NCBI taxonomy): domain Bacteria; kingdom Pseudomonadati; phylum Pseudomonadota; class Gammaproteobacteria; order Pseudomonadales; family Pseudomonadaceae; genus Pseudomonas; species Pseudomonas sp. P7779. The sequence goes on from NZ_JACARZ010000119.1 coordinate 10,406, forward strand.
GGCCGGCTTTGCGCCTCCTCGCTGCCGTCGACGGCCAGTGCCACCAGACGGCTGGCGGCCAGGGCATGGCACCAATGGGCGCCGTCCAGGCCGTCGAGCAACTGTGATGGCAGCAGCATGACGCCGGTTTGCACATCGCCTTCGGGTGGCAGCGACAGAGCAAAATCCGGGGCCTTGAGGGTTTCGAACAGGTCCAGGCATACATGGCCATGGCCCAGTTGGTGGCTGGTCAGGGCCGCGGCCAGCAGGACTAAAGGATCAGCCTGCGGATCGAGTTCGTGGAGGAAGCCGACAAAGGCCTTGTCCAGCGCGCGCAACCAGCCGCGCTGCACCCAGAGATCGAGCAGTTGCACTAGGTCGGCGGCGCGGCTGAGGGGCGTCAGCTCCTCAAGCGGTAACGGCGACAGGCTCATAGCAGCTCTCCTTGTTCCCAGGCGGGCTCGGCCTTGGGTGGCAGCGGTTTGCCCTGGAACAGCAGGTCCAGGCTTTCGATCAATTCCCGGGGTGGTCGGGTGAAATACGCGCCCTGGCTCGCGGAATGGGTGCCCCGCAGGAACAGGTATAACGCGCCGCCGACGTGACGGTCGTAGTCGTAATCCGGCAGCCGCGCCTTCAGCTGGCGATGCAGGGCCAGCAGGTAAAGTACGTATTGCAGGTCGTAACGATGGTCGAGGATCGACAGTTCCATGGCCTGCTGCGTGTAGGCCGAATCATCGGGACCAAGCCAATTGGATTTGTAGTCGGCCACGTAGTAGCGGCCTTCGTGCTCAAAGGTCAGGTCGATAAAACCCTTGAACATGCCATTGAGCAGCACCGGTTCGGCGGCCACGCGGGATACGCCATTGTGAGTGTGCTGGCACACCAGTTTGTCGAGTGCGAGGACGTCGACCTTGTGGCTGGCAAACCAGAATTCCATTTCGATCTGGTACTGCCGCAACTCGCTAAGGGCCACCTGCCCGTTGCCCAGCGGCAACCGGGCTTGCAACAGATGCCCGAGCCAACCGCCGAGTGTGCCGATCCAGCCTTCCCAGCCGCGTCGGTTGCAGCGGCGGGCGACCGCATCTTCGATGGCCTCCGGGGTAACATTGAAGCCTTCGCCGCCCGCCCATTCCAGCAGGCCATGGAGAAAGGTGCCGGGATTCGGCCCGCGTGGGAAACGGTGAATATCGCCACCGGAAGCCGGCACTTCGCGTGGGGCATCCGGGTCGAGGCGTTCGTCATCGAACAGCTTCTGCGCTTGTGGGCTTTCCGGCGCTTCGAGGCTCGCCGCACTCATGCTCTCGCCGATACGCAGCGCACTGTAGGAAGCGATCCACCAGTTTTCTGCCGCCTTGCGCTTGGGCAGCAGCGGCGCGAGCAAGGTGGCTTCGTTACGCGGCGGGTGGAATACGACCGCATCGGCCTCGGGCATTTCTGCGTAATGCAGTGCCGGGCAACCCTCCTGCAGGTCAAGCAACCAGCGGGCCAGGCCGCCGGACTCGCCAAGTGCGGCGCCGCCGCCGAGCAAGTAGCCCAGGGCCGACAGGTGCAGCACCGAGCTGTTGTTATTGCCACGCTTGAGGTCGGCGATGCCCAGCCAGCAGGCGTGTTTGGCGCGGGTCAGCGCCACGTAAAACAGACGCAAGTCTTCGGCCAGGCGCTCATCGTCGGCTTGGGCGATCAACTCGGCGGTGGGCCTGAGGCTGACCTGGGATTTGCCGTTTGCGTCGTGGTAATGCAACGGCAGGCGGCTGCCATCAACCGGTTTTGCCGAGCAAATGAACGGCAGGAAAACCAGGTCGTATTCCAGCCCCTTGGATTTGTGGATCGTTACCACTTTGACCAGTTGTTCATCACTTTCCAGGCGCAGGATCTGCTCTTCACCGGCCTGGCCGGAAAGCGCGAGATGTTCGGCCAGATGGCGAATCAGCGCTTGTTCACCGTCCAGCTCTGCGGCCGCCTGTTGCAGCAATTCCGAGAGGTGCAACAGGTTGGTCAATACCCGCTCGCCATCGCTGCGCGTGATCAGGGTTTGCGGCAATTTGAAGTCGTGCAACAGGCGCCGCAGCATCGGCAGCACGCCTTGGGTGCGCCAGATCGTACGGTAATCGCGGAACTGCATTACGCGTTGTTCCCACGCCAGTTCGTCCTGGTTCAGACGCTCCAGTTCGGGCAGCGACAGGTTCAAGGTGACGCAAGCCAGGGCGGCGCGCAGTGGGCGCTCGACGTCCGGCTCGGCACAGGCCTTGAGCCAGGCCAGCAGGTCGTGGGCTTCCTGGGCGGCGAACACGGAATCCTTATCGGAAAGGTAAACGCTGCGCACGCCACGGGCAGCCAGTTCACCGCGCACGGCCTGGGCTTCCTTGCCGTCGCGCACGAGGATGGCGATGTCTGACGGCAGCACGCCTTTGAAGCTAGCGTCTTTGCCGAGGAATCCGGCAGTTCCCTGCTGGCCGCCATTGAGTAACGCGACGATTTGACTGGCGCAGGACGCGGCCAACTGTTGGCGGTAGAGCACGCCGGAGATCGGCTGGTCGGTGGGTAGATGCCAGAGATTCAGCGCAGGCAACGTCTGACCGTTGACCTGCAGTTGTTCCTTACGGCCTTGGGACAATACCGACTGGAACGGCACCGGATTCGTACCGTCGGGTTCACGGAACAGGAACGCTCCACGGCCTTTTTCTGCGCGCTGGAATACGTGGTTTACCGCCTCGACCATGGCGTGGCTCGAACGGAAGTTGGTGCCCAGGGTGTGATGGCGGCCGGTGGTGGACTGGCGCGCGCGCAGGTAGGTGTAGATGTCGGCGCCACGAAAGGCGTAGATCGCCTGCTTTGGATCGCCGATCAGGAACAGGCCGCTGTCGAGGTGATTTTCTTCGATGCGGTAGATGCTGTCGAAGATGCTGTATTGCACCGGGTCGGTGTCCTGGAATTCGTCGATCAGGGCGACCGGGAATTGCTCGCGGATCACGCTGGCCAAACGCTCGCCGCCGTCGGCTTGCAGGGCGGCGTTGAGGCGGATCAGCATGTCGTCGAAGCCCATTTCGGCGCGCCGGCGCTTTTCTTCTTCGAAGCGTTTCCCCACCCAGCCGGCGGCGTGTTGCAGTACAGCAGCATCGGGCGTTGGCAGGGCGTCGAGGCTGGCCTTGAGACTGGCCATGGCGTCGATACCCGGATGGCGTGGTGGTTCGCCTTTCCAGGCTTCGGCCATGCCGTCGGGGGTCAGGCGGGTGAAACCGGTGCCGATGTCCAGTTGTTCGAGAGACTCGTCAGCTGCCCAGGCGCTGATTTTTTCGAACCAGGGTTCGAAGTAACGGGCTTGCATCTTGCGACCATCGACGGCTTTGGCGGCGACGGCCTGCAGGCAAATGTTGCGCAATTCTTCTGCCCATTGTTGCCAGGGTGCCTTGAGCGCGACGAGGGCTTGGCGGCGCTCTTGCAGGCATTCGTTGATCAGCTCGGCGGGGTCACGCGTTTCATCCGTGGGCCGCTCGCTGCCGAACAGCGCGCGTACCCGTGGCATCAGGGCCGCCGGGCCGCCCCAATTGTTGCGCACCCAGTTCAGCGCATCGTCGTGCATCGGGTAGCAGAACAGCCGCCAGTAGTCGCGCAGCACTTCGCCGAGCAGGTCGCTGTGGTCGGTCTCCAGGGTCTGGGTGAACAGGCTCCCGCTGTCGAAGGCGTGCTCGCGCAGCATGCGCTGGCACCAGCTGTGAATGGTCGAGACGGCGGCTTCATCCATCCACTGGGCGGCGATGTCCAGGCGATTGGCACAGCCGGGCCATTGTTCGGGGCTGTATTGGTCGCGCAGTTCGGCGATCAACGCGTCGGGTTCTTCGATTTCTTCGCGGAAAAAACGCGCGGCTTCTGCCAGACGGATTCGGATGCGTTCACGCAGCTCTTTGGTGGCGGCATCAGTAAAGGTCACGACGAGAATTTGCGGCGGCAGCAACTCGCGGCCGAAGCCCGATTCGTCCCCTCCGTGGCCGAGTACCAGACGCAGGTAGAGCGCTGAGATGGTAAATGTCTTGCCTGTGCCGGCACTGGCTTCGATCAGTTGGCTGCCCTTGAGCGGGAAGGCCAGGGCCAGGGGTTTTGTACCGCTCATGCGCTGGCCTCCGCGCTGGTGAGTGATCGCCAGGGAGCGTTGATCAACGGTCGATAGAGGGTTTCGCACCAGCCTTCGAACTCTTCGCTGGCCATCAAGGCGGCGTAGTCGGGGAACTGTCGGATGAGCGCAGGGCTTTCACCGCGCTCGCCGTCGCTGGTTTGGCCGTCGCCTTCGTAGGCTTTGCTGGCGGCGGCTTGCGCTTTGGCCGGGTCGGTTTGACCGAGCCAGGCGAATGCGGTTTTAACGGCGACCGGCAGTGGTTCGCTCATGCCGGTTTTCCAGGCGAGCAGCAGGTTGCCGAGGAGCTCCCGGGCTGTGGCTTGCTCAAGTGGGGCCAATAGCAGTGTGTCGTCGCTGGCGACCAGGCCGGTACTTAACGGAAGGCCGCAGGCACAGGCCACCAGGTGGTTGACCCATGGGCGAATCAGGCGATGCCACTTACGGGTCTTGATCGAGCCGATGCTGTTGGGGATGGCGGTGAGGCTTAGAAAGCCGCCATCGCTGCGTTGATGCAGGCCACTGATCCAACCTTCCAGTTGGATGCCTTGATGCTCAAAACTGATCGGTTCGGCGCTGGTGTGCGCAGTGGGCCAGAGTGCCAGGAGTTGCTGGTAACGCTGCAACAGGTCGGGCAGAGGCTCGATCAGTTCTTTGCGCAGGCATTCGCCGAAACCAACCATCGGCAACAAGCCACTGCCTTGCAGACGCAGGGCCTGGGCGTTGAGGGCTTCGTCGAGATTGTCGGGGCGGGTGAGTGCCGCCGTGAGCAAACTGTCGCTCAGGCTATAGCGCTGCAGTGCATCGAGGACGAAGGGTTCTTCATCTTCCAGCGGGACTTCGGCGGCTTCGAAAAACACTTTCAGGCGCTGGCTGAAGAAGTGTTTGACCGGGTTGCGCAGGAAGTCTTGCAGTTGGCCGAGGCTCAGCGGTTCTTCCTGGGTGTAGGGTGCGAGGCTGCCGGTATCGGGCAGGCTGTCCGGGGTTGCGTGGAGCAACTGCCATTCGCGGGCGTAGCTGAACAGCTTGTCACCTTCATGGAAGTAGCGGGCGCTGAAGGGCTGGAGCGGGTGTTCCTGGGTGGTGGCTTCCAGGAGTGGTTCGCCACTGGTGGTGTGCCAGCCGCTGGCAATGTGGTCGCGCAACTGCCCGATCAGGACCGATGCCGGGCGATCACTGTTGTCGCGGATACTGCGGCCGACCCAACTGATGTAGAGCTGGTCGCGGGCGGAGAGCAGGGCTTCGAGCAACAGGTAGCGGTCGTCTTCGCGGCGTGACCGATCGCCTGGGCGGTAGTCGCTGCCCATCAGGTCGAAGTCCAGCGGCGGTTGTGCGCGTGGGTAGTCGCCATCGTTCATGCCGAGTAGGCAAACCAGCTTGAACGGGATCGCGCGCATGGGCATCAAGGTACAAAAATTGACAGCTCCCGCGAGGAAGCGCTGGGACAGCCGGCCTTGGTCGAGGCCTGCCAGCCAGGCCTCGCGGACTACGGTCAGGGGTAATTCGTCATGCAGTCCGACGGACTCGCAGGTCTCCAGCCAGGTTTCTCTCAGTTGCTCGAGTTGACCCAACAGGTAGTCGTCGTGCTCGTTGCTCGGGAGGAAGAACAACTGCATCAGGTTTTGCAGGCGCTCGCCCCACTCTGTCGGCGCGGCAGGTTGCGAAAGTGCCTGGTGGGCATCGTGCAGCGCATCGAGCAGTGCGACTAGCGGGCCGATCAAGGCCGCATCGAGGCCGCCGATTTCATCGTACGGCTCGATGCCATCGCAGGCAGAGCCCGTACCAACGGCGTAGCCCAGGAGCATGCGACGCAGGCCGAACCGCCAGCTGTTTTGCTCCAGCTCCTGGGGTAAGCCGAGGCCGGCGCGTTGTTCGGCGTTGAGGCCCCAACGGATACCGGCGCCTTCGATCCAGCGGTGCAGGGTCGGCAGGTCGCGTTCCTTGATGGCGAAGCGTTCCCGCAGGGCCGGGACGTCGAGCAGGTCGAGGATTTCGCTGACCGGAAAGCGGCTGTCCGGGAGCTTGAGCAGGTGCTCGACGGCGATCAGTAACGGATCGCGGCCGCGCTGGCCCTGGTCCGTAAGCGTGAACGGAATGAAGCGTAGGTCGCTTCTTTCAAGCTGGCCGAATACGGCGCGAATATGCGGCGCGTAGCTGTCGACGTCGGGGACCATGACGATGATGTCCCGTGGGCGCAGCGTGGGGTCGGCGCTGAAGCGCTGCAGTAACTGGTCGTGAAGAACTTCAACTTCGCGTTGGGCACTGTGGGCGATGTGGAAGCGAATGGAAGTGTCGCGCGCCAGGTCGACGCTTGGCCAGAGTTCACGGGTTTCGTTGAGGGGGCGCAGTTCGAGGATGTCGTCCTGGAGTTGGTTGAGCAAGGTGGTGGGCTCGCTCTCGCTGAACAGGTCGATACGACCGTCACGGAATGCCGAGCGGTAACTGTTGGGGTCGTCGTAGCTGTCCAACAGGTTGATGTAGTCGCGACCTTGCTTACCCCAGGCAGCGAGCAGCGGGTGGGCGTGCTGATGCAGGGTTTGCGGGTCGATGGTGACCGGCATTCCGGCCTTGCGTGCCTGGCGCTTGTATTCGTTTCGGAGCAGGTCTTTGTCGGCGACGATGTCGGACCAGTGATGGCGACAAGGGTTGTGCACACACAGCAGCACCTGGCTGAAACGGGCGAGGCCGGCAAGGGCTTCCAGCGCTTGGGCTGGCAAGGAGGAAATGCCGAAGACGATCACGCGGGAGGGCAGGCCTATCGGTGCCTGCTCCAGGCTATTGATGCGCTCGATAAAGCGTTGGTGAACTCCGGCGCGACTTTGAGCCATGCCCTCCTCTCCTACGTCCAACAGCAGGGCGCGCCATAGTTCGGCTTGCCAGCAGTTGGCCGGGCTCAAAGGTTTGGATTCGCCACGGCCATTGCGCAGTTGATGGCGACCGGCAGCCCAATCTTCCAGCCAGTCGGCACGGTAGACCTGGTATTGGTCGAACAGGTCGGCGAGGCGTTCCGCGAGTTGGTAGCGTTTGCGCAGATCCGTATCGTGGGTCAGGAAACGTTGCAGGGGTTCGAAATGGGGTTGATCGATCAGCTCGGGGAGCAGGCGCATGAGGCGCCAGGTCAGTGGGGCTTTGTCGAGCAGGGATTTGGGCGGGATCTCGTCTTTGCCTAGGACCATGCGATAGAGCTGCCACATGAAGCTGCCGGGAAGCTGCACATCAATAGCGGCAGCGATGCCGCAACCGCCCATGTCGTCGTCTTCAGGGTCTTCAGCCAGCGCCAGTTTCAGCCACTGGGCAATACCGTTGCTTTGTACCAGGGCGATTTCGTTTTCCAGGGGAGCCAGCGGGTAACGGCGCATCCAGCTGACAACCAGGCTGCGCAGCTCATCCAGGCGGTTGCCGTGAACCACCATGAATCCAGCACTGAGGGACGTCGCATCCGGCATAACGGCTTCCTTGGGAAAAGCAAAATCGAGGGATGGACTTTAGCATTGAAGACAATCGTAGGCTGCAAGTGAGGAACACTTGGAGACGCTCGCCATACTTTCCGACCGCCCAAAACAAAACCCCTGACTGCATAAGCAATCAGGGGTTCTGGAATTTAATCTTGACGATGACCTACTCTCACATGGGGGAACCCCACACTACCATCGGC
>NZ_JACARZ010000012.1:0-9506 GCF_013386315.1 Pseudomonas sp. P7779
TGACACACCGCATTCGCGAGCAAGCCCGCTCCCACATTTTAGACCGTGGCCATCTGTGGGATCCGGGTTGGACTCATCGCCGCCATCGCCACCGAAGTCGCCGCCGTGCGCGTCTCCACTCCCAACTTCACATACACATGCTCCAGATGCTTGTTCACCGTCCTCGGACTCAACCCAAGAATGTCGCCAATATCCCGATTGGTCTTGCCACACGCCACCCAACGCAGCACTTCCACCTCCCGCTCCGTCAGTTGAAACCGCGCCGACAATAGCTTGTGCGCCGGCTCATCCTCCAGGGTGATCACGCTCGGCTGTGTCGCCGCACGCGCCGACAGCAAAATCCGCGACGTACGCAAATGCGCCGCCACCCGCGCCAGCACTTCATCGGTCTGGATCGGCTTGGTCACGTAATCGCTGCCGCCCACCTCGAACCCCTGCACCACATGCTTGCTGTCGGTCAGCCCAGTCATGAACACCACCGGAATATCCGCGCTGGCCGGTTGTGCCTTGAGCCGGCGGCAGGTTTCAAAGCCGTCCAGCCCGGGCATCACCGCGTCCAGCAGGATCAAATCCGGGCGCCGGCGTTGCACGCGGTTCAGCGCGCTGAGGCCGTCCAGCGCCACCAGCACCATGTAGCCGGCGTCGTCCAGGGCGTCGGAGAGCATGGCCAGGTTGTCCGGGGTGTCGTCGACAATCAGCACCACGCCGGGCTCAGCGCTGTGGGTCAAGGCATTCATCTTCGGCCTCCTTCAGGATGCGGTTGAGTTCTTCCAGGCGAAAGCTTTTCAGCAAGGCCCGGAGCTTATTGATGAACGGTGCGGTACCTGGGCTGTCCAGCACGATGGCGTCGAGCTTTTCATGCAAACCACGCACATAGCCAATGGCGCTCAGTTCGGCGAGCACCGCGAGTTCTTCTGCGCTGGGTAGCGCGCCTTGGGTCGCGACCGGCGCGGCGAGCGGTGTGCGACGGCGCAGCCATTGCAAGTCCAGGTGCAGTTGCAGGCGCCCGAGCAGTTCCGGGGTACGCACCGGCTTGGCCAGGTAGTCGTTGCAGGCGCCGGCGATGCTGCGTTCGCGGTCGTCAGTGAAGGCGTTGGCGGAGATGATGATAATCGGCGCGGCAGACAGCGCATTACGCCGGATCATCCGGCTGGTGGCCCAGCCGTCCATGGTCGGCATCGAGAGGTCCATCAGGATCAGGTCCGGCGACAGCAGCGCCACCTGGCGGATCGCCTCCTGGCCGTTGCTGGCCTGGGACACCTCGAAGCCCAGGGGCGTGAGCATGCCGCTGAGCACCTTGCGATGGTCCACGTGGTCATCCACCACCAGGATGCGCCGTCGTTCGCCGTGGTAGCCGATGATGTCGTGCTCCACATGCACCACGGCTTGCGGCACGCGGACCTGGGACAGGAACAGCCGTACCTGGAAGCAGGTGCCCTTGTCCAGCTCGCTGACCACCCGCAATTCGCCGCCCATCAGCGAGGTCAGCATGCGTGTGATAGTCAGGCCCAGACCCACGCCCTTGTCCTGGCGCATCAGGTCGCCGCGTTCGAACGGCTGGAAAATCCGCTCGATCTGTTCGGGGTCAATCCCGATGCCGGTGTCGATGATTTCGAAGTTGGCGGTCTCGCGCATGTAGCTGACCCGCAGGCGCACCTCGCCGCTGTCGGTAAAGTTGATCGCGTTGCCCAGCAGGTTGATCAGGATCTGCCGCACGCGTTTTTCATCGCCGCGCACTACGGCGGGGATCTTGCCCACGCAGTCCAGGCGAAAGCGCAGGCCCTTGTCTTCGGCCTGGGGGGTGAACATCTGCTCCAGGTCGTGGATCAGTTCCGGGAAGGGGATTTCGGTGAGCTCCAGGCGCAGCTTGCCGGCCTCGATCTTCGCCACGTCCAGCAGGCCGTCGATCAGCGACAGCAGGTGCGAGCCGCTGCGCAGGATGGTCGCCAGGGCGTCCTGATGCTGTTCGGGCATGGCACTGTCGCGCTGCAGAATCTGGGTGAAGCCGAGGATGCTATTGAGCGGCGTGCGCAGCTCGTGGGACAGCCCGGTGACGTAGCGACTCTTGGCCGCGTTCGCTGCTTCCGAGGCTTCCTTGGCCTGTTGCAGGGCCTGGTCGGTGAGGCTGTGGGCGGCGATCTCCTGCATCAGCAGCGAGGTTTGCCGGTCGGATTCTTCCTGGGCCACCCGCCGGCTTTCGCGGGTGAGTACTACCCACCAGGCGAGTACGGCGGCCAGCACCGAGAGCGTGAGGAACGCCTTGAAAAACGCCTGGTACAAGGTTTGCGAATGGGGCAAACCCTGGGCCGCCTGCATGTAGATCAGCGCCAGCGCCCCGGCGAGCATCAGCACCAGCGCCATCAACAATCCGAGGTAATGCGCCAGCCGGGTATGCAGGCGCGGTACCAGCGTGGTCGGCAACAACCAGCGCAACACCCCTTCGAACTGGCTGGCCAGGCGCGCGTGGGGTTTGCAACGGTCGCCGCAACGCGCATCCAGTGAGCAACAGAGCGAGCAGATCGGCGTGCTGTAGGCCGGGCAGAACGCCATGTCGGCGGTCTCGAACGGGTTGCTGCACAGCCCGCAGATCACCAGGCCGGTGCCGGGTTGCGGGTGAATCAATTGCGCCTCGCTGCTGCGCGCAATGTAGTAGCGGCCCTTGGTCAGCCACGCCAATAGCGGCGCCATGATTAACGCGGTACCCAGCGCGACAAACGGTGGCGCAGCCTGCGCCAGGGCGCCGAACAGGCCGAAGTGGGCGAGAATCGACAGCAGCGAGGCAATCAGCATCGAGCCGACGCCCACCGGGTTGATGTCGTAGAGGTGCGCACGCTTGAATTCGATGTGTTTGGGCGACAGGCCCAGGGGCTTGTTGATTACCAGGTCCGCTACCAGCGTGCCGATCCAGGCAATCGCGATATTCGCGTAGAGCCCCAGCACCTGCTCGATCACATCGAACACGCCGAGCTCCATCAGCATCAGCGCAATGGCGACGTTGAACACCAGCCACACCACGCGGCCGGGGTGGCTGTGGGTCACGCGGGCAAAGAAGTTCGACCAGGCCAGGGAGCCGGCGTAGGCGTTGGTCAGGTTGATCTTCATCTGCGAGATGAACACGAACAGCACCATCGCCCCCAGCGCCCATTCGGGAGAGGAGAACACATAGCCGAACGCGACGAGGTACATCTGGGTTGGCTCGGCGGCGCGCTCCATGGGGATTTCATGTTGCAGGGCGAGGAACGCCAGGAACGCCCCGGCGAACATTTTCAACGCCCCCGGCACGATCCAGCCGGGCCCGGCGCATAACAGCGCGGCCCACCAGCGCTTGCGGTTGGCGCTGGTTTTTTCCGGAAGAAAGCGCAGGTAGTCCACCTGTTCGCCGATCTGCGTGACCAGCGACAGCGCCACGGTGCAGGCGGCGCAGAACGACAGCAGATTGAAGTCGCCACCGTCGCTGCTGCGGCCGACAAAGCTGGTCCAGTCGCTGAAGGCCTCGGGGTTCTTCCACAACACGAAGCCATAGGGCAGCACCAGCAGCACCAGCCACAGCGGTTGCGTCCACAATTGCAGGCGGCTGATCAGCGTTACGCCGTAGGCCACCAGCGGGATCACCAGCAGTGAACAGATGACATAGGCGATGGCCAGCGGGATATGGAAATACAACTCCAGGGCCAGGGCCATGATCGCCGCTTCCAGGGCGAAGAACAGGAAGGTGAAACTGGCGTAGATCAGCGAGGTGATGGTGGAGCCGATGTAACCGAAGCCCGCGCCGCGGGTCAGCAGGTCCATGTCTACGCCATAGCGGGCGGCGTAGTAGCTGATGGGCAGGCCGGTGAGAAAGATCACCAGGCTGATGGCGAGGATCGCCCAGAAGGTGTTGGTAAAGCCGTAGCTCAAGGCCAATACGCCGCCGATGGCCTCCAGCGCCAGGAACGACACCGCGCCCAAGGCGGTGTTGGCGATGCGCAGTTCCGACCATTTGCGGAAGGACTTCGGGGTGTAGCGCAGGGCGTAGTCTTCCATGGTCTCGTCGGCGACCCAGGAGTTGTAGTCGCGGCGGATCTTGACGATGCGCTGGGTGCCGGGGAGGGGGTGCACGGTGGGGAACTCCTGCAAGGATGGGGAGATGGCAGCAATATTCGTGCCCCAGTCCTGCGGGGTGCGCTCTTCGTGGCGAGGGAGCTTGCTCCCGTTGGACTGCGAAGCAGGCCCAGCAAGACCACTTCATTTTTCCAGGCAGAACCGGGTCGCCGGTTTTGGGGCCGCTGCGCAGCCCAACGGGGGCAAGCTCCCTCGCCACAGGGGTTTCCTTTCCCAAGGCGGGCGGGATCCTGCTCGAAAATGGTGCGCAACGGCATACGTCAAATGACGTACCCCGTTACGTCAGGCTGCGTATACCCGCCGTGGCCACCTGCCGCCATGCTGAACCCCTCATTGCAGAGGAGTCGCCCCATGGAATCACGATTGATCCGCTCCAAACCGTTGTTGGCCTTATCACTGCTGGCGGCGAGTCTGTTCAGCCATGGCGTCATGGCCGACAACGAAGGCCTGGCGGTGACGCCCACCGAAGTCACCGTCGGCCAGTTGCACTCGGCCACCGGCACCATGGCGATTTCCGAAACCGGTTCGATCCAGGCCGAACGCCTGGCCATCGAGCAGATCAACGCCTCGGGCGGGATCCTCGGGCGGCAGATCAAGGTGATCCAGGAAGACGGCGCGTCCGACTGGCCGACCTTCGCCGAAAAGGCCAAGAAACTGCTGGTGAACGACAAGGTGGCTGCAGTGTTCGGCTGCTGGACCTCCGCTTCACGTAAAGCCGTATTGCCGATCTTCGAGAAAGAAAACGGCCTGCTCTACTACCCGACCTTCTATGAAGGCCTGGAACAGTCGAAAAACGTGATCTACACCGGCCAGGAAGCGACCCAGCAAATCCTTGCCAGCCTCGACTGGATCGCCAAGACCAAGGGCGCCAAAACCTTCTATCTGGTGGGCTCGGACTACATCTGGCCGCGCACCTCGATGAAGATCGCGCGCAAGCACATTGAAAACGTGCTGCACGGCACCGTGGTCGGCGAAGACTACTACCCGCTGGGCAATACGCAGTTCGGTTCGCTGATCAACAAGGTCAAGCTGAAAAAGCCTGACGTGGTGTTTGCGGCCGTGGTTGGCGGCTCCAACGTGGCCTTCTACAAACAGCTCAACGCAGCGGGCGTGAATGCGTCCAAGCAAACCCTGTTGACCCTGTCGGTGACCGAAGACGAACTGCTGGGCATCGGCGGCGAAAACATGGCCGGCTTCTATGCCTCGATGAAGTACTTCCAGAGCCTCGACAACCCGAACAACAAAGCCTTCGTGGAAGCGTTCAAGGCCAAGTACGGCAAGGATGCAGTGATCGGTGATGTGACCCAGGCGGCCTACCTCGGCCCATGGTTGTGGAAAGCGGCGGTGGAGAAGGCCGGCAGTTTCGACGTGGATAAAGTCGTCGCCGCATCGCCTGGCATCGAGCTGAAAAACGCGCCGGAAGGCTACGTGAAGATCCACGAAAACCATCACCTGTGGAGCAAGTCGCGCATTGGTGAAGTGCAGCCAAACGGGCAGTTCAAGGTGATCTACGAGTCGGATCTGATCGAGCCGAATCCGTTTCCGAAAGGCTATCAATAACCTCGGGTCTGGCGCTGATCTGAATGTGGGAACTGGTTTTGTGTGGGAGCGGGCTTGCTCGCGAAAGCGGTGAATCAGTGAGTGCATCCGGTACTGACACACCGTATTCGCGAGCAAGCCCGCTCCCACACAAGCCAGCTCCCACATAAAGCAGAAGCAGATTGCATTTCAACCTCCCGCTCAGGAGACCATCATCATGGAATGGCTATCGGAATTTGGAGCCATCGCGGCGATGCAGGGGTTCAACGGCTTGTCCGTGTTCTGCGTGCTGTTGCTGATGGCATTGGGACTGGCAATCATCTTCGGCCAGATGGGCGTAATCAACATGGCCCACGGTGAGTTCCTGACCATTGGCGCCTACACCACCTACGTCTGTTCCAGTCTTACCGCGCATTTCGCGCCAAGCTTTCAGCCGTATTACTTTTTCGTTGCCATTGCCCTGTCATTCCTCGTCGCGGGCGCCGTGGGCTGGCTGGTGGAATGGGCAATGATCAGCCGCTTGTACAAGCGGCCCCTGGACACTTTGCTCGCCACTTGGGGTTTGTCCCTGGTGATGCAGCAAACCTTCCGCTCGGTGTTCGGCGCCCGTGAAGTGAGCGCCGAACCGCCGGCCTGGCTGATGGGCTCGGTGAACCTCAGCGACGCCATCGAGATCCCGCGCAACGGCCTGTTCATGATGGGCCTGACCGTGCTGCTGACCGGGGCGATCTTCGTCATGCTCTACCGTTCGCGCTGGGGCTTGCAGGTGCGCGCCACCGTGCAGAACCGCTTGATGAGCCGGGCGGTGGGCATCAACACGCGCAAGGTCGACCGCATGACCTTCGCCCTCGGCTGCGGCGTGGCGGGCGTGGCCGGTGCGGCGTTCACCACCATCGGCTCCACCGGGCCGACCGCCGGTTCGCAGTACATCGTCGACACCTTCCTGGTCGTCGTATTCGGCGGCGCGCAAAGCCTGTTCGGCACCATTGCCTCGGCGTTCGTGATTGCCCAGACCCAATCGCTGTCGGAGTTTTTCCTCAGTGGCTCGATGGCCAAGGTGCTGACGCTGTCGTCGGTGATCCTGATCCTGATGCTGCGCCCGCAAGGGTTGTTCTCCATCAAAGTGCGCAAGTAGAGGCGAACCGATGAAGGCTCTAGACAAACTGCTGGGCGGCCAGCAAAACCTGATCGGCATCGTGCTGTTGGCGCTGTTGATCCTCGTGGTGTTCCCGCTGACCCTGGACGCCTTCCGGCTGAACATGGTCGGCAAGTACCTGACCTACGCGTTCGTCGCGGTGGGCCTGGTGCTGTGCTGGGGCTATGGCGGGATTCTCAGCCTCGGGCAAGGCGTGTTTTTCGGCGTCGGCGGCTACTGCATGGCGATGTTCCTGAAGCTTGAGGCCTCGGACCCGATCAGCACCAAGATCCAGTCCACCCCGGGCATTCCGGACTTCATGGACTGGAACCAGATCACCGAATTGCCGTGGCTCTGGCAGCCGTTCCACAGCTTCACGTTTACCTTGTTCGCGGTGGTTGCGGTGCCGGTGCTGCTGGCGTTCATCATTGGCATGGCGCTGTTCAAGCGGCGGGTGGGCGATGTGTATTTCTCCATCGTCACCCAGGCGATTGCGCTGATCCTCACGGTGCTGATCGTCGGCCAGCAAGGCCTTACCGGTGGTGTCAATGGCATTACTGACCTCAAGACCCTGCTGGGCTGGGACCTGCGCGGTGACGGCGCGAAGATGATCCTGTATTTCATCAACGCCGGGCTGTTGTTCGGCTGCATCTTCATTGGCCGTTTCATCCTCGCCTCGAAGCTGGGCCGGCTGTTGATGGCCATGCGCGACAAGGAAGAGCGGGTACGGTTTTCCGGGTATGACGTGGCCAGCTTCAAGATTTTCGTGTTCTGCGTGGCGGCGGCGTTCTCGGCAATTGGTGGGGCGATGTTTGCCTTGCAGGTGGGCTTTATGTCGCCGTCGTTCGTGGGCATCGTGCCGTCCATCGAGATGGTGATCTTCGCCGCGGTCGGCGGGCGCATGTCACTGCTGGGCGCGGTGTACGGCGCGTTGCTGGTGAACTACGGCAAGACCTACTTTTCCGAATCCTTCCCCGAGCTGTGGCTGTACCTGATGGGCGGGTTGTTTATCGCCGTGGTCATGTACTTCCCCAACGGCCTGGCGGGGTTGTGGGACAGCCATGGTCGCCAGGCCCTGGCCCGGGTGTTGCGGCGCAAGCCGGTGGTCAAGGCCGAGCCCGCGAAGATCAAGCCCAAGGCGGAAGCCAAGATCCTGGAGACACAGCCATGACCGCCGTTGGTTTTGAAATGAAGAAACCGGTGTTGGCTATCGAAGGCCTCACCGTGTCATTCGATGGCTTCAAGGCGGTTGACAACCTCAACCTGTATATCGACCGCAATGAAGTGCGGGTGGTGATCGGGCCCAACGGCGCCGGCAAAACCACGGTGCTGGATTTGATCTGCGGCAAGACCCGCGCCACCAGTGGCAGCATCCAGTTCGACGGCCAGGAACTGACCAAAATGCGCGAATACAACATCGTGCGCGCCGGGGTAGGGCGCAAGTTCCAGAACCCATCGATCTACGAAAACCTCACGGTGTTTGAAAACCTCGAGATGTCGTATCCGGCTGGGCGCAAGGTGTGGGGCGCGCTGTTTTTCAAGCGTAATGCCCAGGTGATTGCGCGGGTCGAGGAGGTGGCGCGGGAAATCTTTCTCGGCGACTTGTTGCAGCAGCAGGCGGACCTGCTGTCTCACGGGCAAAAGCAGTGGCTGGAGATTGGCATGCTGCTGATGCAAGACCCTGAATTGCTGATGCTCGACGAGCCGGTCGCCGGGATGAGCGTCAACGAGCGGGCGCAAACGGCCGAGTTGCTCAAGCGCATCAGCCAGGGGCGCTCGGTGTTGGTGATCGAGCATGACATGGAGTTCGTCAAGAGCATTGCCCACAAGGTCACGGTGTTGCATCAGGGCAAGGTGCTGGCCGAGGGCAGCATGGAGTCGGTGCAGAGCAATCCGAAAGTCATTGAAGTGTATTTGGGCCACTGAGGAGTCGGGCATGTTCAAGATCGACAAACTGTCGTGTGGGTACGGGCAGAGCCAGATTCTTCACGACCTGGAGCTGGATGTGGCGAAGCGTGAGATCGTCGCGGTGATGGGGCGCAACGGGATGGGCAAGACCACGTTGTTCAAGAGCCTGATGGGTATTTTGCCGCAGTGGCAGGGGCAGGTCAGTGTGGATGGGCATGATGTGTCTGCGCTTGAAACCCATGAGCGGGTGGAGCGGGGGATTGCCTATGTGCCGCAGGGGCGGATGATTTTTCCCAGCATGAGTGTGTTGGAGAATATTCAGACTGGGTTGCCGGCGGCGGCCCGGGGCAGGGTGCCTGAGGATTTGTATGCGCTGTTTCCGGTGCTGTATGACATGCGTTCGCGCAAGGGTGGGAATTTGTCTGGGGGGCAGCAACAGCAGTTGGCGATTGCCCGGGCGTTGGCGACGAATCCCAAGGTGTTGTTGCTCGATGAGCCGACTGAGGGGATTCAGCCTTCGATCATCAAGGACATTGCTCGTACGCTTAAGGAGATTCGCAATTTGCGGGATTTGACGATTGTTGTTTCTGAGCAGGTGTTGTCGTTTACTTTGGAAATTGCTGATCGGTTTTTGGTGATTGAGAAGGGGAGGTTTGTGATTGAGGAAACTCGGGATCGGGTGGATGAGGCGACTATCAGTCGGTATTTGTCGGTTTGATCTGGCTGGGTACATATCCGTTATTTGGGTAACGGCGGCTTATGGTTTCGCTCTTACAGCGAGTCACTTTGCAAAAGCGGCAAAGTAACCAAAGCGCTCTGCCCC
>NZ_JACARZ010000120.1:0-12201 GCF_013386315.1 Pseudomonas sp. P7779
CCTCCATACATGCTTCCTTGATCTCCAACCCCGCCACACCCACATCCAACGCCAACCCCACATACGTCCCCTTGCCCAAAAACCTCGACGTCTCGGCAATGCTGCGAATCCGCTGCGTGTAGCCCACGATTTCACTCTTGTGCAGATAACTCTTGGTGGAAATACCCAGTACTTTTTTCAGTGACTTATTGGTTTTCAGGCTCGTGCCAAATCGCGCCGCACCTTGAAGTTGAGTATCCAAGCGCCGGAACAACATCTGCCGCTTCTGGATAAACGCTTTCTTATTCAAGGCTCCATCCTTGAGTTGTTGATGCAAACGCTCAATTTCTTCCAGAGTGCGCTGAACCTCGTCCAGGTGTCGCCCCCAGGCCGCCGTCGAACTGCCGACTCCCACCGAGCTATAAGCCAATAAACTCTGGAATAGATCATAGTTATTGATCACCGCCGCCCCAGCCGAGGCATCCAACTCCAGATTGCGCTGAATCTCCTGGGCATGGCGCATCAACCATGCATCATCAGTAGTGCAAGCCACAGCGTAGGCATCGGGAACGATCACCATCTGCCCCGGCGTCACCAGGCTTGCCTGACGCAAATGCAGGTTCAACGCGTCGAATTGATCGGAGAGTTGCCCACTGGCCCCGGTCAGTAACCGGGATTTCAAACTGAGGTAGTCCGTGGTGCGGTCATTGATGTATCCCTGCGCCATCACTTACATCCCTGATGTAATGGATATGGCGCAGGAATATAGGCAGGCGAACACGGCCCGGACACAGGGTTGGAACAGCTGAAATTACATTTGGGAAATCACCTACCTGGCAGGTAATCAAGGCCTACAAAAAATCGTCGGACTCAATACCCCGTCATCTCCAGATACCCCACCCCACCCTGAAATTTCACCGGCCCTTCCCAGTAAGGAATGCTCAGGTTCATCCAGGCCTTTGGGTTGACCGCTTCCGTGGTGATATCCAGATGTTTGCCCGGGATCTTCAATGACCACTGGGTGGGAATGCTGCGCCCATCAATGGCAGTCGTGCCCAGCGGCGTCAGTTGAATATCCTGGTTGTGCAGGGTCTGTGTGTGGCCCTCTTTGTCGATCCAGGTGCCGGTCAGGTAGGACGGTCCGTCTGTCTGCCGCACCCGAAACAGCATCAGCTGCTCGCCGCTGTCCAGGTGCAGGGAGAACCAGTCCCAGCCAGTCTGGCTGGCGGTCAGGGGCTGGCTGCTCCATTCGCGATCGAGCCAGGCGTTGCCGGTGACTTGGTAAGATTTTCCATCGATGGTCACGCGGCCATCTGCCTGGAAAAACGGCTGGCTGTAGTAGTACGACGCCTGGCCCTGGTCGGACTTGCGGCTGTAGCCGTTATCCCCCTGGAGCACCAGCGGGCGGCTGGAGGTCAGGTGCAGGTCGTAGTTGAAATGCTCGCCTGCAGCCTTGAGTTGCATGTCCGCCAGGGGGCTGGCTGCACCGGGGCGGGTGGCGAAATTCCAGTCATCGATCCAGGCATTGAACGGCACCGCCTGGGCCCCCGCCTGCCCCACGCCGCCGCGGGCGTAGCGTTCGCTGGCGTAATGGCGGGTGGCCGAGGTGACGGCGGCGTGGCCGAGCCAGATCGTCGAGTCGTGCCAGCCGGGTTGTGTCGGGCCGGCCTTGAGTGCGTTGCGAAACAGCGTCCATTGCACGCCGTAGGCATTGCCCTCGGCATCCTTCAGGTTGGCGGTGAGGTACCACCATTCGATGCGATAGCCGTCATGGGGGCCATGGTCCTGGGGAAAGCTGAAGACCTTGCCGGGCACCACCTGGGCAAAGTCCGCGGCCTGGCTGCCCAGTCCGGCGAAGCTTTCTTCAGGTGCAGGTGGTTTGTCGCAGGCGCCCAGCAGCAGGAACGTCGCCCATAACAGGTACTTAATCTTCATTGGCAAAGGTCCTCAGCAAATCCGCCGGGCGACTGCGGTACAGCTGCCACAACGGCCAGGCCGAAGCCAGCAAGGTGGCCAGCATCGCCAGGCCCAGCAGTTGCGCCAGTTGCCCCGGGAACACCTGCAACGGCAGGCGCCAGCCGAAGGCCTGGACGTTGATCACCACGTCCAGGCACCACGCCAGCAGCAAGCCCAGCGGCAACGCCAGCACCAGGGTCAGCACCGCCAGCAGCCAGGTCTGGCCGAGGTTGAGCAGCATCAATTGGCGTCGTGTCACGCCCAGCGCCCACAGCGGGGCCAACTGGCCAAGACGGCTTTGGCTCTGGGTCAGCAGGCTGATGAACAACGCCACGCCGGCGACGCCCAGGGTCAGGCTGTTAAGGGCGGCGGTGGCGGCAAAAGTTCGTTCGAATACCTGGCTCGACCAGCCCTTGAGCTGCTGCTGGTCGACGATGCGGCTGTCTTCGAGGGCAAACCGTTCCTGTACTGCACGCACCAGCGGCGGCACGTTGCCCGGCAAAACCCGCAGGTTGAAACGCGCCGGCGACAATCCCGGCCAGTGCTGCAACAGGTGCCGCGAATTCACCAGCAAGTGGCCCTTGGGGTTGCCGTAGTCGGCATAAATCCCCACGACCTTCGGCGACCATGGACCTTGGGGCGTGGGGATGCTGACCACATCGCCCAGCCGCACCTTGAGCCGGCGTGCCATTTGCTCACTGAGCATCAGGCTGTCGTCCTGCAACAACTGGCTCCATGGGTTCGCCGCCGCTTCCAGCAGCGGCCAATGCTGGCGATAAGTAGGGTCGTCGACCACGCCGAACAGGTCAGCCGGCCACCCCTGCAACTGCACCGCAACCTGCCAGGTCGGCAGCACTGTCTGCACCAGGGGCTGCTGTACCAGCCAGGTTTGCAGCGCCTCGGCCTGGGCCGGGTTTTGCGGGTTGAGGTACAACTCGGCGGTCAGGCGTTGTTCCAGCCAGTTGTTGAAGGTCTGGCGAAAGCCCGAGGTCATCGAGCCCGCGCCGATATTGGCGGCCAACGCCAGCAGCAAGGCCATCAGCGCCAGGCTCAGGGCCGGCAACTGCTGGCGGCAATCGGCGAGAAACCATTGCCCCAGCACCGAACGGCTGCGCCCCAATACCGCCTTGAGCACGCCATTGAGCACCACCGGCAAGCCCAGCGCAGCGCCCAGCAACAAGGCCGCCATCAATACAAAACCACTGGCCAGGCTGTCGCCAAATACCAGTGCCAACAGCGCAACCAGTAAGGCCGAACCCGCCACCCAGCCCTGGCGTCGCAGCCAGCGCCCATGGGCCTGGTGCCAGGCCTGGGCATTGGCCAGCGCCAACAACGGCAAACGCGCCGCCCGCCACAGGCTGCTGGCCCCGGCGAGCAACGCGCCGAGCAAACCCAGGCCCAGGCCACTGAGCCACCACAGCGGGCTGAGGCTCAGTTGGCCGGGCAACTCGGCGCCATACAGGCCGCGCAAGCTGGCGGCTACATCCGGCAGCAACAGGCTGGCAAGCAAGTACCCGCTGGCCACGCCCGCCAGGCCACCCAGCACGGCCAGGCCACCGAGTTCCACCGCCAGGCTGAGGATCAGCATCCGCGCACTGACCCCGCACGCCCGCAAGGTTCGCAGCAGGCCGCGCCGCTGCTCCAGCGCCAGGCCGATGGCGGCATGCACGATAAACAGGCCCACCACAAAGGACAGAAAGCCCAGCGCATCGAGGTTCAGATGGAAGCTTTCAGTGAGGCGCGCGAGGTTGTTTTCCTCGGCCTGCTTGAGCTGCAGTTGCGCGCCCAGTTCCGGCGGCAGAGCGGGATGCGCGGCGGCAAAGGCCTTGTCCAGCAGCAACCGCGACAGGCGTTGGGGCATGTCCAGCAGCGGTTGGGCGAAGCCGATATCGGTCAGTAAGACGCCGGGGGCCATGTCCGCTTGAACACGCAGCGGCGGCAGCACCAGCCCGGCAGCTGTCAGCGGCTGGTCGCCCTCTTTCAGGCCCAGAGACTGCAAGGTCTGCGGCGCGATCCAGGTGCGTCCCGGCGGGTTGAAGAACGCGACCATCTGCGCCCGGTCCAGGGTCTGCCCGGCCAGCGCGCCACCGCCGGGCAACGACACCGGGTCGATGCCCATCACTTGCAGGCGCTGGTCTTCATGGCCCTTGAGCTGCACGCGGCCCTGCACCACCGGCGACACCGGCCACCCGGCGCGGCGCAGGTCGGCAAACAGCGCCTGGGGGAAGCTGGCACCGTCCGGCGCACTGAGGCTGGCCTGGGGTTCGCCGCCGATCAGCTGGCTGGCCCGCGCGTAGCTGTCCCGCGCCTGGCTGTTGAGGGCTTGCACGCCGGTCAACAGCGCGGTGGCCAGCCACAGGCCAGTGAGCACACTGAAGAATTGCACAGGGTGGCGACGCCAATGGCTGAGCAGCGCGCGCAGTGTCCAATAGAAGACCCGCATGTCAGCGGGCGCCCGCAGCGAGTACCTGGCCGCGGTGCAACACCACCTGCTGGTCAAGGCGCGCCGCGATGCGCGGGCTGTGGGTGACCATCAGCAAGCTGGTGGGGCTGTCCCGCAGCAGGTCCAGCAGCAGTTGCAGCACTTCGTCGCTGGTGCCTTCGTCGAGGTTGCCGGTGGGTTCGTCCGCCAGCAGCAAGCCGGGGCGCGATGCCAGGGCTCGCCCTACCGCTACCCGTTGCTGCTGGCCGCCGGACAGTTGTTCGGGGTAACGCTTGAGCAAGTCACCCAGGCCGAGTCGCTCCACAAGCTGCGCTTGCCACGCCGGATCGAGGCGCCCGGCCAGGCGCGCCTGGAAGGCCAGGTTGTCTTCGACCCGCAGGCTGCCGATCAGGTTGAACTGCTGGAACACCAGGCCGATCTCGGTGCGACGCCAGTGGGCCAGTTGCGCCTCACTCATCTGGTCCAGGCGCTGGTCGCCGACCTGGATGCTGCCACGGTCGACCTGGTCGAGCCCGGCCACCAAATGCAGCAGCGTGCTTTTGCCACTGCCCGACTCACCCATCAACGCCAGGCTGCTGCGCGCTCCCAGGTACAGGTCGACACCCGCCAGCACGGCCAACGGCCCCTGCGGCGTGCCATAACTCTTGAATACCCCTTGTACCTGCAGCATCACCCCTCCCCACAAGCTTCTGGACTTAAGCCGGAGAATAACGGTTGTCACATTTTTATGTCACAACCATGGGCAAAAGGAGCGCCCCATGACCCCCTGCAAATTTTTCACATCGATTTCACCCGGCTGCCACCTGCTGCACTTTAAATTGCCGTCCATGGGCAGATAACAGGCTGGTTATTTCAAACGCCCGTTAGTGCAAGTGAACAATTTTTTATATCGGTATGTTCAGCAAAAAGACAGCGCCCCTGTGACACGCTTTTGCATATTCCTGCATCAGCGCTACTCACTTGGCGCCTGCCTAACTTGCCGCTGCCAGTTACCGGATTAACGCCTGGAAGTTACCAATGGTGAATAGTGTGGTTGACCTGACCCTGAGCAAGTCTCGCTCGCGCTGGGCATTTGTAAAACAGCTGAACAAACTGTGGCTGGGCGTGGCAGGTATCGTGATGATTAGCCTGGCAGTAACGGCGTTCATCTGGTGGCCAAGATCGCCGCTGGACCTGGGCGTGGGCCACCGCCTGCTCACCTCCGGAACCCTGGAAGCCTGGCGTAACGGAGACCTGGTGGTGCTGGTCCGCCATGAGGAACGCTGTGACCGCTCCAACAACCCTTGCCTGGGCCCGTCAGACGGCCTGACCACGCTCGGCTCGTTGTCTGCCAGTGCCGTGGGCAAGGCCTTCCAGACCCTGGGCATGGAAAACACCGACGTACTGAGCAGCCCCACTACCCGTACCGCGCAGACCTCGCTTTTCATGTTCGGCAAGGCCGAATTGTCACCCGGGCCCCTGGCCATCTGCGGCCCTGCCATCGGCGAGGAACTGCGCCCGCATAAACACGCGGACCGCAACCTGCTGGTGGTCACCCACAGCGCCTGCATCAGCGACTTCGAGGAGGCATTGGGCTACTCACACGCTGCCCATGCTGAATACGGCAGTGCATTGTTTGTAAAGCTGCTGCCCGATGGCAAGTTCAAGGCGCTGGGTATTTTGAATAGTAAGGACTGGGCCGCCGTGCTTAAACAACTTTAGAACACTTCTTAACATTTAATCATTCAAGTTCGTTCAGCAAAAAGACAGCCAGACCGTGGCATCGTCTATGGTTTTAATTGATTTTTTTAGAAAAATTATTAGCTCACTAACTTTTCACAAGTTAACAACATGACGATGACCTTCGATGACTTATTGGACGCCACACGTTTAACGAGCTTGACTGGGGCACAGGGATATTCAGTTTCGCCCCCCCACTAACAGACTGTTTAAGGAATAACGTTCTGTGCCGCATTTCTACCCGACCACGACCACCTTCCACCCCTCGCGCATGGCTGATCCAGCGCTCGCGCTGATTCACCGTCAATACCGCTTGAGAGTGCAATAGCCATGACCCGCCTTAAACCATTGCCCGTATTACTACTGGCATTCGTGATGTTCTATCTACTGCCACTGGGCCTGCATGGCCTATGGATTCCTGACGAAACCCGCTACGCCCAGATCAGCCAGGAAATGCTCATGAGCGGCAACTGGGTGGCACCGCACTTCATGGGCGTGCGCTATTTCGAAAAACCCGCAGCCGGCTACTGGCTCATTGCACTGGGCCAGGCGTTGTTCGGTGAAAACCTGTTCGGCGTGCGCATCGCTTCCGCCCTGACCACCGGCCTGAGCGTCGTGCTCGCCTACCTGATCGCCCGCCGGCTGTGGAACGACCCGCGCAAGAGCTTCGCCTGCGCGCTGCTCTACATGAGTTTCGGCCTGGTGGCCGGGCAAGCCGGTTATTCCAACCTGGATCCGCAATTCACCTTTTGGGTCAACCTGAGCCTGGCGGCGCTGTGGTTTGCCCTCGACAGCTCCACCCCCCGTGCCCGCCTCGCCAGCTGGACGTTGTTGGGTGTGGCCTGCGGCATGGGTTTCATGACCAAGGGTTTCCTGGCGTGGTTGCTGCCGGTGCTGATCGCCCTGCCTTACATGCTCTGGCAACGTCGCCTGGGGGAACTGCTGCGCTACGGGCCGCTGGCGATTCTGGTGGCGGCCGTGGTGTGCCTGCCCTGGGCGCTGACGATCCACCTGCAGGAACCGGACTACTGGCGTTTCTTCTTCTGGCACGAGCACATCCGCCGGTTCGCCTCCGACAATGCCCAGCATGCACGTCCCTGGTGGTTCTACCTGCCGCTGATGGTGGTGTCGTGCCTGCCATGGGCGGCGCTGCTGCCGGCGACACTGTGCAAGGCCTGGAAGGAAAAGCGCCAACCGGCCATCGTCTTCCTGGCGCTGTGGTTGCTGCTGCCCCTGGGCTTTTTCAGCCTGAGCAACGGCAAGCTGCCGACCTACATCATGCCGTGCCTGCTGCCGCTGGCGCTGCTGATGGGCCATGCGTTGATCGACCTGCTGGCCAACGCCCGCACCCGCGCGCTGCGCGTCAATGGCCTGCTCAACCTGGGCATCGGCCTCGCGGCGATGGTGACGCTGATCTACCTGCAAATCGACCGGCCGTTGTACGGCAACAGCCACAGCGAGATGTTCAACCTGTCCCTGACGTTCATCGTGCTGATGGGCTGGATGCTCGCCAACCTGCTTCAGGCCTTCCGCCCACTGGCGCTGTGGGCGATGCCGGCGTTGGGCATTGGCCTGCTGGTGGCGCTGTTGCCCGCCGGCATGCCGGCGGTGGTCGAAGATAACCAGATGCCTGACCAGTTCGTGCTCCAGCACCTGGACGAGCTCCAAAAGACCCAAGCGCTGCTGAGCAACGAACTGGAATCGGCGTCGGCCCTGGCATGGCGCCTGCGCCGGCCCGAAGTGACGCTCTACAACACTGAAGGCGAACTACGCTACGGCCTGCAATACGCCGACTCGATGCACCGCAAGGTGGATCTGGACAGCGTTCAAGCCTGGCTCAAGCAGGCGCGCCAGCAAGGTTCGGTGGGCGTGCTGATGCGGGTCAGGAGCACCAGCGAAATGCGCGAAGCCGGCCAGCTGCCGTTGGGGGGCAAGCGTTATTACAAGGGTGACCTGGAGATCATCATCTACCCGCCATTGCCGTAACACAGCGGCACTAATGTGGGGTGACCCATTAAACACTCATCCCACATCGGAACCGCTCCATGACCTTCTGGAAAACCGAACGCGGCGCCCTGCTGCTGCTCCTGGGCGTGTCGGCCCTGATCCTACTGCTGGGCCTGGGCGCCCGCGACCTGTGGGGCCCGGAAACCCGCTGGGCGAACATCACCCTGCAGATGCTGCAAAGCGGCGACTACTTCGACCCGTACCTCAAGGGCACCCCGTACTACGACAAACCCTTGCCGTCGTATTGGCTGATCACCGGGTTTGCCAACCTGATGGGCGGCCTGGGGCCGTGGTCGTTGCGCTTGTCATCGGTGATCTCGGCGTGGCTGAGCATCTGGCTGGTGTACCTGATCGGCGAGCAACTGTTCCGCAAAGGCACCGGCCTGATTGCCGGCTGGATGCTCGCGACCACCTTCTACTTCCTCTTCTGGGCCCGGGTGGCCACGGCGGACGTGCTGACCGTATGCGGCGTGCTCGCCGCCGTCTGGTGGTATTGGCGCGGGCCGGACGATACGCGGCTGGGGCGCTACACGGTGTTCTTCCTGTTACTGGCGGCGACATCACTGTTCAAGGGTTTGATCGGCTTTGTACTGCCGGGCCTGGTGCTGTTGCCGCACTTGCTCAGCGAACAGCGCTACAAACGCCACCTCAACCTGCGGCTGGTGCTGGCCGTGATCATTGCCGGGGCGTTCTACGCGATCCCGTTTGTGCTGTCCCACCTCTACGGCGCACCGACCTACGGTGCAAGCGGCCTGGAACTGGTGTTCCGGGAAAACGTGGTGCGCTTCTTCGACCCGTTCGACCATATGGGTCCGATCTACACCTACCTGATCTACCTGCCGGCCTACACCTTGCCCTGGGCGCCGTGCTGGGTGCTGGGCCTGTGGCTCGCCGTGCGGCATTGGCGCGACACCCCGCCCAACACCCGCTGGCTGGTGTGGGGGCTGGGCCTGCTGTTTGTGTTCTTCACCGCCAGTGGCAGCCGGCGCAGTTACTACGTGCTGCCGCTGGTGCCGTTCGCGCAGTTGCTGGCGGCGTGGTGGGTCAGTGAGCGTATCGCCCGCAAAGGCACGGTCGGCCGGGGTTGGTACCGTGGGTTCGGCATCGCTGCGGGGGTGATGCTGTTGGTACTCGGGGTGGTGTATCCGTGGACCAATGGCAATGGCGGCGTGACCCGTTTCGCCGAGGACGTTCAAGCGCAAGCAGTGAAAAGCGCGCCATGGAACGCGTGGCAGATGGTGATGGTGGAAGTCGACAACAAGGTACCGATGTACCTGCAAAATCACGGGACGCCGTTCTACTACGTTGCCGAAACCCAGGACTTCCCGCGCCAGGGCGACAGTGCGGCGTTCATGGGCTGGCTGGAAAAAACCAGCGGCCGCACCTTTGATCCCAAGCGCACAATTATTGTCGCGCAGTCCACCAAGGATGACCCGACGCCGCTGGCCTACCTGGGCAACGATCATCAGGTCATCACTACCCAGCCGGACAATGGTGAACGGTTGTTCCACAAGCGTGACGGTGGCAGCGTGGCATTTGTGCCCAACGCCGCGCCGTAGCACTGGCGGCATGGGGCGGGCATTGCTAGTGTGGCGCGCTTAAGCCACCGTCCGAGCCCGGCCCGCCATGCCCTACTCTTTCCCCGCAGTTGCCGCCCTGAGCCTGATCGTGCTCGCCACGCCGGTAGCGGCAGACACGCCGATGCCGGCCAACATGGTTTACCTGCGCAGCCTCGACCCGAGCATCGCCCAGGACATTCGCTACGCCAGCCCCCACAACTTCACCGGAGCGCCGCTGGACGGCTACAACGCAGCCGAATGCGTGCTGTCTGCCGACGCGGCAAAGGCACTGGTACGGGTCCAGGCCGAGTTGGCCAGGCAGGGTTACGGCTTGAAGGTCTTCGACTGCTATCGTCCCAGCCGTGCCGTGGCGAACATGGGCCGCTTCGCCAGCCTGCCGGGGGATCCGGCCAAGGCCGAGTTCTACCCCCGGGTGAACAAGCAGGATTTCTGGCGCCTGGGCTATGTGGCCAAGGTTTCCAACCACTCCCGGGGGGCGGCAGTGGACGTGACCCTGACCGGCCCCGATGCACTGCCAGCCCAGGCCTGGAACGCCGACACCGCGGCGGTGGATTGCGCCGCCGGTTACGGTCGACGCTTGCCCGATGGCGGCCTGGACATGGGCACCGGTTTTGATTGCTTCGACGAAATGGCCCACACCAACAGCTCCCACATCAGCCAGGCGGCACGCCAGAATCGCCAACGGTTGAGCGCTGCGATGGCCAAGGAAGGCTTTACCGGTTATGCCGGCGAATGGTGGCACTTCACCTACAGCCGCAATCCGGTGCGGGCCGAGCCGATGGACTTCCCTATCGAACCGCAGCGGTAACATCACAACACAGCTTCAGCTTGATAAAGCCCGGGGCAAAAACTAGCGTTTGAGGTTTCCCTCTTTTCAAGGACTGAACGACGTTGAACACGCTCATCAAAACCTGCGCGGCGCTGCTGACGCTGCTTTCAAACGTGGCACTCGCGCAAATCCCCGACGACAGCCGGCAACTGATCGTGGTCACCACCCCGGACTGGAACGCCCTCCAGGGCACCGCACAACGCTATGAGCGGCATGGGCAAGGCTTTGAGAAAGTCGGCGAACCCTTTGCCATCGTGGTCGGTAAAAACGGCATGGCGTGGGGCACCGGCCTTACGACGCCCACCCCCGACCAGCAGCCCCTCAAGCATGAAGGCGATGGCAAGGCCCCGGCCGGCATCTTCAAACTCGGCGGTGCCTTCGGCTACGCTCCCACCGCTGACACCCGCTTGCCTTACGCGGCCAGTACCGCCACCCGCGAATGCGTGGATGACAGCCAGTCCAGCCATTACAACACCCTGGTGGACAGCTCGGCGGTGAACAAGGACTGGACCAGTTCCGAGCGGATGCTGCGCAAGGACCAGCTGTACCGCCAGGGGATTTTTGTCGAGCACAACACACCGGCTTTGGCCAACGGCGGCTCGTGTATTTTCCTGCATATCTGGCGCAGCGTCAGTTCGGGAACATTGGGCTGCACGGCGATGGACCCGGTGAATATCCAGGCGTTGTTTGCCTGGCTGGACCCGCGAGAAAACCCGCTGCTGGTGCAACTGCCCGCCGCGCAGTACGACCTCTACCGTGAGCGCTGGAAACTGCCGTCCCGCTGAGCTGACAGCAGGCGCTGAAATGCGGCCAATACCTCATCGGGTTTTTCCAGCATGAGTTGGTGGCCGCATTCGGGCAACAACTGATACTCGGCATTGGGCAAATGCCGGGCGAGTGCTTCGCCGCCGCTGGCCGGGGTCAGGCCGTCGGTGTCGCCGGCCAGCACACTCACGGGCAGGGTCAGGGTGAGCAGTGCATTGGCGTCTGGCCATTGGACGTTTTTCATCAGGGCCTTGAACATGTACAGCGGGTTGCGCTCGGTGAGTTTTTCTTCGTAGGCGACCAGTGCGGGGTCGGCCTTGGCGTTCCATGCGGCCTGGCGGAAACCTTTGGCCAGCAGTGGGCGCAGCCATTCCAGGAGCCATGCGGGTAGACGCATCAGGCCGCCGCTCCGGCTGATGCTGTGGAGTCGGGTGCCCAGCAGCAATACGGCTTCGATGGGGATCGCGGGTTTGGCCAGCAAGGCGCTCAGGGTCAGGCCAGTGCCGAAGGAGTGGGCGACGATGAGGTTGCGGGAACCGCCGTAGCGCTTGAGGATTTCCAGGTAGTCGGCGACCAGTTCGGGCCAGGCGTAGGCCTCTGGGTTGCGGGGTTTTGCGCTGGCGCCGTGACCGAGCAGGTCCCAGGCGACCAGACTGTAGCCTTGGGTTTTCAGGGATTGCCATTGGTGGCGCCACTGGTCCTTGTTGCCGCCGGCGCCGTGGCAGAAGAACACTACCGTGTCGGGTTGGGTGGTGCCCGCGTGATGGGTGATGCTCAGGTGACGGTTGGGGCGGATTTCCAGTGGTTGGCCCTGGATCACTGGCAGTTCGGTGAAAGAGGTCGGCATGGAGGTTTCTCAATAAGTGAAAGGATTGAGTGTGGTGTAGCAACAGCAAAATCAAAGGTGGACACGATCCAAATGT
>NZ_JACARZ010000121.1:0-6177 GCF_013386315.1 Pseudomonas sp. P7779
GTGAGGGAACACCGAGCCTAGGCGAGGTGCCGACAGGCGGGGCAGAGCGCTTTGGTTACTTTGCCGCTTTTGCAAAGTGACTCGCTGTAAGAGCGAAACCATAAGCAGCCGTTACCCAAATAACGGATATACACACCATCACTCCGGCAAAGGAATCACCCGCAACGGCCGCACCGACTTATAAGAAAAACTCGAGTAAATCTCCTTAACACACGGCAACCCCTGCAACACCTCCCGCGCAAACTCTCCAAACGACTCCAGATCCTTCGCCACCACTTCCAACAAAAAATCATACCGCCCCGAAACGTTATGACACGCCACAATCTCGGGAATCTCCAGCAACCTTTGCTCAAACGCCCGGGCAACTTCCCGGGAGTGCGTATCCATCATGATGCTGACAAACGCCGTCACCCCATACCCCAGCGCCTTGGGCGACAGGATCGCCTGATAACCGCCGATCACCCCGCTGTCCTCAAGGTTCTTCACCCGCCGCCAACACGGCGAAGTGGTCAGCGACACCCGCTCCGCCAACTCCGCCACCGTCAACCGCGCATTACCCTGCAAGGCGTTTAAAAGTGCCTTGTCAGTCCGATCCAGATGCATGGGCATATCTTGCCTCAAAACGTCGTTTTTATTGTTTTTCATCCCAATCTACCGGCCTTTCCCAGCAAACTATGGAACGTTCGGCCGCCGTTATAAGCATAGCATTGTAGGAAATAAGGAGCGTCCGACCATGAAAAATAAACACAACACGTTCGGCTTTTCCACCCGCGCCATCCACCACGGCTATGACCCCCAGGACCACCACGGCGCCCTCGTGCCGCCCATCTACCTGACGGCAACCTTCGCCTTCCCCACCGCCGAATACGGAGCCGCCTGCTTCGCCGGCGAAGAGAGCGGACACTTCTACACCCGCATCTCCAACCCCACCCTGGCCCTGCTGGAATCGCGCATGGCCACCCTGGAAAACGGCGAAGCCGCCGTCGCCTTCAGCTCCGGCATGGGCGCAATTGCCGCGACGTTCTGGACCCTGCTGCGCCCCGGTGACGAAATCATCGTCAGCCAGACCCTCTACGGCTGCACCTTCGCCCTGCTGCACCACGGCATCGGCGAGTTCGGCATCAAGGTGCGCCACGTCGACCTCACCGACCTGAACGCCCTGAGCGAGGCCATCAACCCGGCCACGCGCATGATCTACTTCGAAACCCCGGCCAACCCCAACCTGCAACTGGTGGACATCGCCGCCGTCGCCGAGATCGCCCACCGGCAACCCGGTATCACCGTGGTGGTGGACAACACCTACTGCACGCCCTACCTGCAACGCCCGCTGGAAATGGGCGCCGACGTGGTGGTGCACTCGGCCACCAAATACCTCAGTGGCCACGGCGATATCACCGCCGGCATCGCCGTCAGCAGCCAGGCCCTGGCCCAGCGCATTCGCCTGCAAGGGCTCAAGGACCTGACCGGTGCGGTGATGTCACCCCAGGACGCCGCCCTGCTGATGCGCGGCCTCAAGACCCTGGCCCTGCGCATGGACCGCCATTGCAGCAACGCCCTGGCCATCGCCGAAGCCTTGCAGGCCCATCCCCTGGTGGAATGGGTGACCTACCCCGGCCTGCGCTCCTTCCCTCAATACGAACTGGCCGCGCGGCAGATGAAACAATCCGGCGGCATGATCGCGTTTGAACTCAAGGGCGGCATCGACATGGGCCGACGCTTCATGAACGCCCTCAAGCTGTTCACCCGGGCCGTGAGCCTGGGGGACGCCGAGTCACTGGCCCAGCACCCGGCCAGCATGACCCACTCCACCTACACCCCGGAGCAGCGCGCCCACCACGGGATTTCCGAAGGGCTGGTGCGACTCTCGGCGGGCCTTGAGGATGTCGCCGACCTGCTGGCCGACGTTGCCCAAGCCCTGGAGGCCTGTGCCGTAAAGCCGAAATCCCGGGCGGTGCAACACAACGTTCATCACGCTTGAAGTAAATTCACAGGCAGGCGCGACGTTTATCAATAGCCCGGCCTGAAAAGGTCGGGCTTCTCCCGTTGCGCCCTGCACCGCAAAAAATTTGATCCATTCATTGGCCCGTTTGCGAAAGCCTGTACTAGCATACGAGGCGGCAGTCATGGAGATCACTGCCCTGTACGCCGCCCTCATTGAAACTCATGGATGAAATGATGAACTCACACCTGTTCCCCCACATTGGCAAAGTCATCGCCAGCACCGGCAGCCGACATTTCCCGCGCATGCTGCACGACCTGATCCTCACCCAACTGGCGGTCGACGCCACGCACATCACGCAAATGCCTGTGAGTTCACCGCGCAAGGCAGGCAGTTCGCGAATGACGGGGATCAGCCCGGTGTACACCGACCCGCTGCCAGGGCAGGAAGAGGCCCAGGCCGCCGCCCAACTGCACCTGACCCGGCGCAAGGATGACGTCAGCTACGTGCTGTCGGTGTATCGCTCCAACCCCTGCGAAAGTTTTTCCCAGCAGGAGCGGATCATCCTGCAAGACTTCTCCTCCCTGCTGCTGCCGATGGTTGAAAAACACATCAGCGCCCTGCAACCCAGCGGTCCGGACAGCGAAGCGCCGCAGCAACAAGGCATCGACACCTTGCGCCGGCGCTTTGAAGAGCGCCTCGCGCAATCGGGGCTGGCCCTGTCCACCCGGGAGCTTGAGGTGTGCGTGGGGCTGCTGGCCGGGCGTACCGCACCGGAACTGGCGGAGCAGTTGGCACTGAAGGTCAATACCATCGAGAGCTACCTCAAGCGGGCTGCGATCAAGATGGGCATCAGTGGCCGGCATTCATTGATGCGGTGGATGTATTCCACAGAAGAAAACGCCACTCTCTAGAACACCGAGGAACAAATGTGGGAGCGGGCTTGCTCGCGAATGCGCAGTGTCAGTCAATACATGTGTGACTGATCCACCGCATTCGCGAGCAAGCCCGCTCCCACATTTTTTGATCTCTGCCCGGCCTAATCCCGGGCCAGGGCTTCAATCGGATCCAACCGCGCCGCATTCCGCGCCGGCACAAACCCGAACACAATCCCGATCAACGTTGAACACGCAAACGCCGTCACCACCGAGCCCAGGGAAAACACCATTTCCCACTCTTTCACAAACAACGAAAACAGATAGCCGATGGCGAATGACAGCGAGATGCCGATCATCCCGCCAATCAGGCAGACCATCACCGCTTCCACCAGGAACTGTTGGCGAATATCCGATTGCCGCGCGCCCACTGCCATGCGAATCCCGATTTCGCGGGTGCGTTCGGTCACCGACACCAGCATGATATTCATCACTCCGATGCCGCCCACCAGCAACGAAATCACTGCAATCAACGACAGCAGCAACGCCAGGGAACGGCTGGTTTTCTGCACCGTCTGCATGATGCTGTCGAGGTTGTTGGTAAAGAAGTCCTTGGTGCCGTGACGTTGCAACATCAGCTTGGTGACGTTCTCTTCCACCACCTTGCTCGGCTGGCCGTCCTTGATGCGCACCGTGATGCTGTCCAGATGACGCTGGCCCAACAGCCGCCCCGCTGCCGTCTCGTACGGCACCCACACGTTCAACGCCTTGCTGGCGGCGAACATGTTTTTGTTGTCGGCCGTCACCCCGATCACCGTACAGGGCAGGTTGCCCACCAGGATCACCTGGCCCAACGGATCCACGCCGGGCGCGAACAGCCGATGGCGCGCGTTGTGGTCGATCACCACCACCTGGGCCTGGCGCCGGGCGTCGCTTTCGCTGAAGGTAATTCCGGCTTCGAGCTTCAGGCCCTTGACCTGGAAATAGCGATCGCTGACCCCATTGACCTGGGCGTCCAGGTCGATATTGCCGTAACGCAGCAACAGGTTGCGCCCCACCACCGGCGTGGCGCTGTCGACGTAATACAGCTGGTTCAGCGCATCCACATCCGACGGCAACAACGTCTCGATGGCTGACGCACGGCTGTCACCAAAACTCTTGCCGGGAAAGATATCAATGGTGTTACTGCCAATGGCCTGGATGTCCTTGAGCACATAGCGCTTGGCGCCTTCGCCGATGGCCGAGATCGACACCACCGAAGTGATGCCGATGACAATGCCGAGCATGGTCAGCAAGGTGCGCATGCGATGGGAAATCAGCGCCACCCAGGCCATGTTGAAGGCCTCCTTGAACAGCCCGAGGCTCGCCACCAACTTGCGCGCACCGCTGCGCTTGGGCTCGATGGGCGCTTCGGTGGGCAGGTCGAGGCCGACACTCTGATTGGCGCGGTCACTGACGATCTCGCCATCGCGCACCTCAATGATCCGCTGGGCATTGGCCGCGACTTTCGGGTCATGGGTAACGATGATCACCGTGTGCCCGGCGGCGTGCAGCTCGGCCAGTATGCGCATCACCTCCTTGCCGCTGTGGGTGTCGAGGGCGCCGGTGGGTTCGTCGGCGAGGATCACTTCGCCGCCGTTCATCAAGGCCCGGGCGATACTCACGCGCTGTTGCTGGCCGCCGGACAGCTGGCTTGGGCGATGGGTCAAATGCCCCGACAACCCCAGGCGTGCCAGCAATTCCCCGGCGCGGCTATGCCTGGCGGTTTCCGGCGTACCGGCATAAATCGCCGGCATTTCCACGTTGTGCAACGCGCTCAGGTGCGCGAGCAAGTGGTAACGCTGAAAGATAAAACCGAAGTAGTCGCGGCGCAGCTCGGCCAGTTGCTCATCCCCCAGGGTGCGGGTTTCGATGCCATTGATCTTGTAGCTGCCGGCGGTGGCGTAGTCGAGGCCACCGAGGATGTTCATCAGGGTGGATTTACCCGAACCCGAGGCCCCGGTGATCGCGACCATTTCCCCGGCGTGGATGGTCAGGTCGATGCCCTTGAGCGCAATGAATTCGCGGTCACCGGCCATGAAACTGCGCACGATGCCTTTAAGCTCCAGCAGTGGCTGAGTCATCAATCAGCCCCCCGCCACGGCAGGCGATGGGTCGCCGATCACCACCTTGTCGCCTTCGGCCAGGCCATCGAGGATCTGCACCTTGACGTTGTTGTTGATGCCCGTCTGCACCTGCCGCGTGTTGGCCTTGCCCTTGGCGTCCAGCACCCGCACCGGGAAACTGCCATCGGCATTGCGCGGGCCGAGTGCGGCCACCGGCACGGTCAGTGCGGCCTTGGCGGTGTCGAGCACGATGCGCACCTGGGCGGTCATGGCGATGCGCAGGCGGTGGTCGGGGTTGGGTACGTCGAACAGCGCATTGTAGAACACCGCGGTGTTTTGCTTGGGGGTGCCGGCGGTCTGGGTTTCGAGGAAATTCTGCGGGGCAGGTTCGGTACCGCGCAATTTGGCGTAGTAGCGTTTGTCGGCCTCGCCGAGGATGGTGAAATACACCTGCTGGCCCGGACTGATGTGGATCACGTCCGCTTCGGAGACCTGGGCCTTGACGGTCATGGTGTCCAGATCGGCGAGTTTGAGCAGCACCGGTGCCAGTTGGCTGGCGATCACGGTCTGGCCTTCCTGGGTGACGATGCCCACTACATCGCCGTCGATTGGCGCGACGATGCGGGTGTAGGCCAGGTTGATCTTGGCGGTGTCGATCTGGATGTGCGCGCTTTTGATCTGGGCGTCGAGGGACATCAGGTTGGCGCGCTGTACCTCGTAATTGGACTCGGCGGTTTCGAAGTCCTGGCGGGACACGGATTCGTCCTCCTGCAGGCCCTGATAGCGTTCGTAGACGGATTTGGTTTCCTTGAGTTGCGCCGCAGTAGCGCGGCGTTGGGCCTGGAGGTTTTCTTCGTCGACCTGGGCTTTGCGCAGGGTGTTCTGCAGGATCAACGGGTCGATTTCGGCCAGCCATTGGCCCTTCTTGACCTTGTCGCCGACCTTGACCTTCAGGGATTTGAGTTGGCCGGAAACCTGGGCGCCGACATCGACCTGCTTGACGCCTTCGAGCAGGCCGGTGGCCAGGACGGCGTTTTCGATGTCACTGCGCTCGGCGGTGGCGGTCAGGTATTGCGGCGCGTCTGCGGGGGCCTGCACGGTGTAGATGGTCAGGGCGGCGGCGATTGCCAGGGCCAGGGCCATTCCTGTTTTGCGAAGCTTTGACTTTTCCATAAGTGACCACAGAAGACGTTGAAGTTGGTCCGGCTTTTGGCTCGGAGTACATATCCGTTTTTTTAGTAACGGCTGATATGGGTTC
>NZ_JACARZ010000122.1:0-62295 GCF_013386315.1 Pseudomonas sp. P7779
ATTGATGGGTGCGAAGAGGAAGTTCATGGACTCTTACGCACACATCTTTACTTGTACATACAAGCATATGCAAGGTTGTTGCCAACTCGACGCGTCGTTGAACAGAGAGGCCTGTAAGGCGCTGAAACACCTGAGTTGCGCGGCCAGCCCTCCGCGAACCCATCGCGCGAATCAACCTTGGCGAGGAACTTGCGCACGGTATTGAGGCACAAAGTAACAATCTGCCAGAAGCTGGTGCGCGCACGAGTAACATCCCACGGCATTGACCAGCGCGCGTGCACCTGTGGTCACAACCCGTTACTGTCGACCCTGGAAAGATCAGGGCCGCGGCGAAAACACGCACTCAAGGCTTTTGAGATTTTCGTGCCAAACCACGGTTTTTCGTACCCAGCCCAGAAATTTGAGAGAAAATGCAAACCCAGCACACGGTCCGTTGTCATTTGCCCCATGCGTAAACTTCTTGGCTTCACCCTCATCATGGCCCTGGTCGCCGCCGTTTCCGCCTATCTGGTCTGGACCCAGGAGCGCCCCGTGGGCCATTACCTGTCCGACCTGCGGATCAACCTGGCCGTCGACCAGGGCGTGCCCGCCGACCGCGGCAACCTGCTGGGCATCCAGCCGGAACTGTTCCCCGCCGACTACCAGAGCCTGGAACGCCTGCACCTCAAGCTGGCGGCCTATCTGCAAAACGCCCGTGACCAAGGCCTGATCAACGACAAGACCATCGTGGTACTGCCGGAACATATCGGCACCTGGCTGATGGTCAGCGGCGAAAAGAACGAGCTGTACCAGGCCACCAACCTCAAGGAAGCGATGAACTGGTTGTCGGCGAGCAACCCGCTGCTGTTCCTGCGGGCCTTGATCAGCGCCAAGGGTGACGACCGCATCGACGACGCCTACCTGCGTATGAAGGCCCCGGCCATGGCCCGCGACTATCAAGTGCTGTTCGGTGGCCTGGCCAAGGAATTCGGCGTGACCCTGGTGGCCGGCTCCATTGCCCTGCCCAACCCGAGCGTCAACCAGGGCCAGCTGCAGATTGGCCATGGCGCGCTGTACAACACCAGTGTGGTCTTCGACCGCGATGGCTTGCCGCTGGGCCAGCCGCAACGCCAGCTGTATCCGATTTTTGACGAGCGCGGCTTTATTGAGCCGGGCGATGAAAACAGCGTCAGCGTGGTCGATACCCCGGCCGGGCGCCTGGGCATCCTGATCGGCAGCGACAGCTGGTACCCGGACAACTACCGCAAGCTCAACGAGCAAGGCGCCCAGTTGGTGGCGGTGCCGGCCTTCGTGATTGGCCGCGAGACCTGGGACAAGCCGTGGCGCGGCTTCAAAAGCGTGTCGACGCCAGCCGAGATCAGCCTCAAGCCCGAAGAGCTCAGCGAAGGCGAAGCCTGGCACCGCCTGACCCTGATCAGCCAGCAACCCATCAGCCAGGCCACCGCCGGCATGAGCGTGTTCCTGCGCGGGCAGTTCTTTGACATGGGCAGCGCCGGGCAAAGCTTCCTCAGCAGCAACGGCCAGGTGTTCGCCGACGGCAATGCCCGTGGCGCGCGCCTGCTGAACGTGTGGCTGTAACTCAATGAAGCCGGTGCGGCTTGGGGATTTGTCGGTGGGCTTCGTCCACACCTTGGCCGATGCGATCCACAGCCATGGCCTGGACCCGCAACCGTTGCTGCTGCAATACGGCCTTGACCCGGCACGCCTGGCCGAGGCGGGTGCACGCTTGTCGATCCCGCGCTATATGCGCCTGGGCTTTGCGGCCATCCAGTTGACCGGCGACGCCAGCCTGGGCCTGCGCATGGGCCAGCTCAGCCGCCTGAGCCAGGCCGGGCTCGCCGGGGTCACCGCCGCCCAGGCGCCCACCGTGCGCGAAGCCGCCCGTACCCTGACGCGCTTCGAAGCCTTGTACGGCTCCAACTATCGCGGCCAGTCGAGCTTTCACGAGGACACGGATGGCGCCTGGTTGCGCTTCTATTCCATCAGCCCCTACAACGCCTACAACCGCTTTGTGGTGGATTCGATCATCGCCGGGTGGCTGCATCAGTTGTCGAGCCTGAGCCTGCAACCGGTGCAGGCGCAACGCATCGAAATCGAATTCGAAGCACCGGACTACAGCGAGCGCTACAGCGTGCTGGGGGACTGCCCGATCCAGTTTGGCGCCGAGCACAATCAGTTGCGCCTTAGCCAGCAAACCCTGGCCCTGCGCAACCCGGAACACTGCCCGAGTACCTGGCAATTACTGGTGCAGTTGTGCGAACGGGAACTGGAGCAGTTGACGCGCACCCGCAGCCTGCGCGAGCGCATTACCCGCTTGCTCGGGCCGATGCTCAATGGTGGCCGGGAACCCGACCTGGAAGAAGTGGCGTCACGCTTGAAACTGCCGACCTGGACCCTGCGGCGCAAGCTGGCGGAAGAAGGGACTCAGTTCCGGGCGATTCTCAACGACACTCGCCGCGACCTGGCCATGACCTACATTCGCGATACCGAACTGGCGTTCGGTGAAATTGCCTATTTGCTCGGTTTTGCTTCAGCGGAAGCCTTTCAACGGGCGTTCAAGCGCTGGAACAGCCAGACCCCAGGGGAATTTCGCCGCAGTCAGCGGCATTCCGCCTGACGTCTGTCTTACAGCTCGGTGGCATCATCGGCCGGATCCAGCGGATCCAGTTCAAAGGCGTGGTACTCGAGCAATTCTTCTTGGTAATCGTCCATGGTTGACTCCTTGTTTTATGAAAAGGGGTTGCTTAGTGACCTGCACAACCAGCCTAAAGTGCCGTCATGACGAAAAAATGTCCGTGGCATGACGTTCCTGCACTTCAGGATTAAACGTAGCAGGATTGCCTTGATTTAGCCGGATGAATTTTAGATGCAACTGCAATCATTGCAATTGCAATCGTAAGCCAAATTCCTTTAGGGTATGGGCACCCGTTGCCAAGCGACCCTGCTCATGACTGCCAGCACCGAACGCTCTGCCCTGATCTGCATCGACGCCCTGAATGCAACGCAGCAGCCCCGCTGCTCGCCCCTGTATAGCGTGATGACCATGGCCAACACCCTGGAGTCCAGCCGGCAGGCGTGGGTGATTCGCGGCCAGTCGCGCTCACGCCGAGTGGTGAGCTGGCCCACCTGGTTCGCGCGCAATACCGGGGAAAAACCCATGCTGTACCTGCACACGGCCGCGTCATCGGCGCAGTTGCGCGCTCTGTCCGGCGAGACCCGTCAGCGGGGCATCCTGTGCAACGACAATGCAACCCAGCCCTCCCCTTCACTGCCCTTATGGCTGGCCAGCAATCCTCACTGCACACCTTATGACCCGGCCTCCGGCGAGGAAGCCCGGGCGATTGTGCTGGCGGGTTTGCAGGCGCTGTATGTCGACGGCGAGCCGGGGTTCTACTACCTGGCACTGCACGATCAACACGAAGGGCCAGGGCTGAGCCCGCAGGATAGTGAGCATGCGCTCAGGGGCATGTACCGGGTCCGGCGCTCATACACCAGTGAATTGAGGGTGCGGTTGCTGGGTGCGGGTCGAGCGTTTGAAGAAGTCGTGCACGCCGCGCAGTTGCTCGAGACGGATTGGAACGTCGAGGCGCAACTGTGGAGTTGCCCCAGCTATACACGGCTGGCCCGCGAAGCGAATGCGGCGCAACGCTGGAACCGCCTGCACCCGTTGGAACCGAAGCGCAGTTGTCATCTAAGGGATTGCCTGGCTGGGGATGGCGCGCCGGTGGTCGCGGTCACCGGGTATCCGCAGCCGATCGTCGATCAATTGGCGGGGCATGTGGATGCGCGGTTTGTGGCGTTGGGTGCGGGCTCCGTGGAAACGTCTGCACCCAGTCGATATTGGGTAGCGGTGCTGGCATTGAAGGCGTTGGCGGATGACGGCTGGATCGAAGCAGAACAGGTGGAGACCGCCCTGAATCGATATCACCTGAAATGACGATCTGCAATCCATCGCAGATCAAATGTGGGAGCGGGCTTGCTCGCGAAGACGGTGTGCCTGTTGATATTACTGTTGCTGACACACCGCTTTCGCAAGCAAGCCCGCTCCCACACGGAATCCGCGTCGCCTGGAATATTTGCTTCAGGTCTTACGCCGCCCACGGGTCTGCACACCCGCCTCCATCGCCAGCCCTGCAGTGCGTTCCAACGCCTCGGCAAAACCCCGGCGTTGCTCGCTGTCGAGCTGCGACAAAAACAATTCATCCACGCTGCTTTCGTAGATTTTCCACATCTTTTTACGCAATACCCGGCCCGCGTCGGTGATCGAGACAAAGGCAGCACGCCCGTCACCGTCGGAGCGCGAACGCACCACCAGGCCGTCCTTTTCCAGGCGGTCGACCAGACGCGTCAGGTTGTAGCGTTCGATGGCCAGCACATCGGCCAATTCGTGCATGCGCCGGGTGCCATCGGGGCCACTTTCCAGGCCCCACAAAGCGTCGTACCAGGCATACGGCGGCAGACCGGCATCGGCCAGGCGCCGTTCGATTTCACGGATGACCGTCCTGTGGGCCCGAACAAAACGGAACCAGACATCAGGCTCTTTCGACGACATGCAACACCATCCGGGGAATTTCAAGAAGGTTGCAATAGTAGCTCATCCCGCGCTAGATTCAGCCATGTAGTTGCAATTGCAACTACATTCGCAAAGCTCCCACAAGGAGCCCACACGCTGAAACCCGTCCACCCTGGAGCCTGACATGACCCCGAACACTGCAGTACGCCTCGACGACGATCCACAGGAAACCCGCGAATGGCTGGAGTCCATCGAATCGGTGCTGTCCACCGAAGGCCGCCCGC
The DNA here is from genome assembly GCF_013386315.1 of Pseudomonas sp. P7779. NCBI lineage: Bacteria > Pseudomonadati > Pseudomonadota > Gammaproteobacteria > Pseudomonadales > Pseudomonadaceae > Pseudomonas > Pseudomonas sp. P7779. The sequence continues at coordinate 4,798 of NZ_JACARZ010000122.1, forward strand.
GCGCGCATTACCTGATTGATCAGTTGCTGGATTTCGACGTGGCGCGGCATGGCGACTTCTACGGGCGGGTGACCACCCCGTACGTCAACACCATCCCGGTAGACCGCCAGCTGCCCTACCCCGGCAACCTGGCCACCGAGCGCCGGCTGAATGCGTTTATTCGCTGGAACGCCATGGCCATGGTGCTGCGCGCGGGCAAACATTCCGGCGTGGGCGGGCATATCGCAACCTATGCGTCGGCTGCGGTGCTGTATGACGTAGGCTTCGACCATTTCTTCCGTGGCCGAACTGAAAGCTTCGATGGCGACCTGGTGTACATCCAGGGCCACTCCGCGCCGGGCATTTACGGGCGGGCGTACCTCGAAGGCCGGATCAGCGAAGCGCAGCTGGACAACTTCCGCCGGGAAGCCGGTGGCGACGGTTTGTCATCCTATCCGCACCCTCGCCTGATGCCAGACTTCTGGCAGTTTCCTACGGTTTCCATGGGGCTCGGACCGATTACCGCCGCGTATCAGGCGCGCTTCATGCGCTACCTGGAGTTCCGCGACCTCAAGCAGCACCAGGGCCGCAAGGTGTGGGCGTTCCTCGGTGATGGCGAGATGGATCAGCCGGAATCCCTGGCAGCCATTTCCCTGGCCGGGCGCGAGAAGCTCGACAACCTGATCTTCGTGGTCAACTGCAACCTGCAACGCCTGGATGGGCCGGTGCGCGGCAATGCCAAGGTGATCCAGGAATTCGAAAGCCTGTACCGCGCCGCCGGCTGGAACGTGATCAAGGTAATCTGGGGCGGCGGTTGGGATGCGCTGCTGGAAAAGGATAAAAGCGGCTTGCTGCGCCAGCGCATGATGGAGTGCGTGGACGGCGACTATCAAAACTACAAATCACAAAACGGCGCCTACGTGCGGGAACACTTCTTCGGCAAATACCCGGAGTTGCTGGCGCTGGTGGCAGACATGTCCGACGACGACATCTGGAAACTCTCACGGGGCGGCCATGACCCGGACAAGGTCTACAACGCCTATGCCGCCGCCGTGCGTCACAGCGGCCAGCCGACGGTGATCCTGGCGAAAACCGTCAAGGGCTTCGGCATGGGCGAGGCCGGCGAAGGCCAGAACATCAACCACCAGCTGAAAAAGATGGGCGCTGAAGCCGTCAAAGCCTTCCGCGATCGCTTCGGGCTGGAAGTGGCCGACGACCAACTGGCTGAAATCCCGTATCTCAAACCGGCCGCCGACAGCGAAGAGGCCCGCTATTTCGCCGCCCGCCGCCAGTCACTGGGTGGCTACGTGCCGGCTCGCCATAGCGCGGTCGAGTCGCTGAAGATCCCGGAACTGGATGCCTTCGCCACCCAGCTCAAGGACACCGGCGAACGCGCGATCTCCACCACCATGGCCTTTGTGCGCATCCTCGGCACCCTGCTCAAGGACCCGAACCTGGGCAAACTGATCGTGCCCATCGTGCCGGACGAGTCCCGCACCTTTGGCATGGAAAGCCTGTTCCGCCAGATCGGCATTCACTCCGCCGTCGGCCAGCTCTACACCCCACAAGATGCCGGCCAGCTGTCCTACTACAAGGAGAGCAAGGACGGACAGATCATGCAGGAAGGCCTGAATGAATCCGGCGCCATTTCCTCGTGGATCGCAGCAAGTACGTCCTACGCCAACCACGGCTTGATGACCGTACCGTTCTACATTTTCTATTCGATGTTCGGCTTCCAGCGGGTCGGCGACCTGGCCTGGGCCGCAGGTGATGCACGGGCGCGGGGCTTTCTGCTGGGGGCGACGGCCGGGCGCACCACGCTGATGGGCGAAGGCCTGCAGCATGACGATGGCCACAGCCATGTGCTGTCTTCGGTGATCCCGTGCTGCATTTCCTACGATCCGACGTTTGCCTTCGAGCTGGCGGTGATCATTCGCGAAGGCATGCGCCGGATGTACGTCGAGCAAGAGGACATCTACTACTACATCACCCTGCTCAACGAAAACTACCCGCACCCGGCGATGCCCGAAGGCGTCGAGGACGGGATTCTCAAGGGTATGTATCGGTTGAAGGCGGCTGAAGACACCACGCAACCACGGGTACAGCTGATGGGCAGCGGTTCGATCCTGCGGGAAGTCATCGCCGCCGCGGACCTGCTGCGCGATGATTTTGCCGTGGCCAGCGATGTGTGGAGTGTCACCAGCCTGACCGAGCTGCGCCGGGAAGGCCATGCCGTGGAGCGCTGGAACCTGCTGCATCCTGAAAGCGAACCGCGTACCAGCTATGTCGAGCAGTGCCTTGAGGGCCAGCCCGGGCCCGTGGTGGTCGCCACCGACTACATGAAAATCTTTGCCGATCAGATTCGCCCGTTTGTACCGGGCCGGCGCTTTGTGGCGCTGGGCACCGATGGCTTCGGGCAATCGGATACCCGCGAAACCTTGCGCGAGTTCTTCGAGGTGGACCGGTATTTCATTGCCCTGGCGGCCTTGAAGGCGCTGGCGGATGACGGCCTGATCAGCCGCGCCAGGGTGGCGGAGGCGATCAGCCGCTACGGGATCAACGTCGACAAGGCCAACCCCGTAGCGGTGTAGTTACTGCGCAGGCGTCGGCAGAGGCGGAATCGCTTCGGTCGGCGCCGGCAGCGCAGGAGTGGTGGCTTCTGGCGCAGGTGCCGGGGCTTCCTTTGGTGCAATCGGCGCAGGTTCCGCCGGTGGTACCACCGGCTCCGATGCCGCTGGCACTACCGCCGGCGTCACTGGGGCTGCCGGTGTGGCCGGCGCTTCTTTTGGCACTTCTTTCGGCGCTTCAACCTTATCGGCCTTATCGGCCGCCGGAGCTGCCTTAGGTTCCGGGATGCCCAGGTCAGCCTTGGGTTTCTCTGGAATATGCGCTGCCTTTTTCACTTCCTGGGGCAGGAAAACGTCCACCAGGGCGAAATAACGCTCATAAAACTTCGGCGCAGACACCGTCTCGCTGGCCACCTTGACCATGGAGTCGTCGGTGGAGCCAATCGGCATCGACACCGAACCCAACACACCCACACCGAGGCTGGCGGAGTTGTTGACCTTCTTCAAGGCGTAGCGATCCTGCAAGGCGTTGGCGAACATCGTCGAGTGATGATTGCCGCTGCCATCGTCGGCACACACCACGTTGAAGCTGATCTGCAGGTGAGTTTCGCCGGTCTGCTGGAAGCTCTTGTTACCCGCCACCAGCTTTGGATCGCTGCTGGTGATGATGTAACCCTGGCTCAACAGCGCACGCCGCGCCGCTTCGCAGGCCGCCGTGTCACTGACCGGGTAATCACGGGAAAACGTGCCGGAGTCGTCGAAGTTCTCATGTTCATAAATAGCGGTCTTGGGTGACGAGCAGCCCGCAGCGCCCGCCAGCACCAGCGCCAACCCGAGGCTACGCAAGTGAAATGATGTCGACATCGAAAATCCTGAGGAAAACAGTCAGGGCGGTATTGTGCAACAGAACGTGGCCTCGGCGCGCGAATTCCTGTCGGTAAAACGTCACAGCCTTACGGGACGGTGTCCGCAGGAAAAAGCCGCTCGCCCATATGGTCGATAAACACGCGCAATTTCGCCGAGGCATGGCGACTTGATGGCCAGAGCATCCAGAAGCTGCCGCTGTGCTCCAGGTAATAGTCCAGCACCCGTTGCAGCCGGCCCTGCTCCACCGATTCGCGGACCATGAAGTCTGGCAGGCAGGCAATCCCCAGGCCTTCATGGGCCACGTGCATCAGTGATTCGATGGTGGTGGAGACCAGCGGCGCACGCAGGGTCGGCTCCGGCAGGCCCGGCTCCGGGCGCAGAGGCCAGGTTTCCAGTTTGCCGGTGGCGCAGAATTTGTGGCGCAGGCAGGCGTGGTCGCTCAAATCCCGGGGCTGGCGCGGCGTACCGTGCAGGCGCAGGTACTCCGGGGACGCCACCAGCACCAGGCGGTAATACCCGAGGTGGCGCGCCATCAAGCGTGAGTCCTCGGGTTTGCCGGTGCGGATCACCGCGTCGAAACCCTCCTCGATCACATCCACCATGCGGTCGGAGAAGTCCACGTCCAGCTCGATCTCGGGATAGGCGCGCATGAAATCCGTCAGTACCGGCATCAACAAGCCGCGCACTTGCGGCAGGCTGACGCGCAACTTGCCTCTGGGGGTGGCGGATGCCTGGCTCAGTTCCTGTTCTGCGGCTTCGACTTCCGCCAGGATGCGCCGGGAGCGTTCGAGAAACAGTGCGCCCTCGCTGGTCAACGTGATACTGCGGGTGCTGCGATGGAACAGCCGCACCCCCAGGCGCCCTTCGATGCGCGCGATGCTTTTGCCAATCGCCGAGGACGACACCCCCAGCATGCGCCCGGCCTCGGTAAAGCTGCGGGTTTCGGCCACCTGCACAAACACTGAAATACTGCCCAGGCTGTCCATCGTCTCGCTCCCGAGGATTGCGGACATTGGCGTCCGATAAGTTCGGAACCTTAGCCTGTTTTTCTCCACCGTGCAGCACCCTACTCTGGCTCCCTGCCCTTTCGTCTGAAAACCGGAGCCAGAAAACATGAGTGACAGCGCCCTATCTTCCACGACCCGCGCGGTGAGCCGTGAACGACTGCCTCTGGGCGGTCTGTTGGCATTGGCTACCGCCGGTTTCATCACTATCCTCACCGAAGCCATGCCGGCGGGTTTGCTCCCGCAAATGGGCGCCGGCCTCGGGGTGTCCGAAGCGTTGGTGGGCCAGTTGGTGACCCTGTACGCCCTGGGCTCGCTGTTGGCCGCGATTCCCCTGACCATCGCCACCCGGGGCTGGCGCCGGCGGCCATTGCTGATGATTGCCATCGGCGGGTTTGCCTTGGTCAACAGTGTGACGGCGTTTTCCAGCGATTACCTGCTGACCCTGGTGGCCAGGTTCTTCGCCGGGGTGTTCGCGGGATTGCTCTGGGCGCTGCTGGCCGGTTATGCCAGCCGCATGGTTGCGCCGCACCTGCAAGGCAGGGCCATTGCCGTGGCCATGCTCGGCGCGCCATTGGCGCTGTCACTGGGTGTACCGGCCGGGACATTCCTGGGCACCACGGTTGGCTGGCGCCTGAGCTTCGCGATCATGTCCGGCCTGACGGTTGTGCTGCTGGCCTGGGTGCGCTGGCAGGTCCCGGACTTTGCCGGGCAACAGGCGGAAAAACGCCTGGGGCTGCGCCAGGTGCTGGCACTGCCAGGAATTCGTCCGGTGCTGTTTGTGACTTTCACCTACGTGCTGGCTCATAACATTCTCTACACCTATATCGCGCCGTTCCTGGTACCTGCCGGGATTGCAGCGGACATCGACCAGGTGCTGCTGGTGTTTGGCCTGGCGGCGCTGCTGGGTATCTGGATCGTCGGCGCGCTGATTGATCAGCGGCTGCGCGCGTTATTGGTGATCAGCTGCGCAATGTTCGCGCTGTCGGCCCTGGCGCTGGCGTTCTGGATCACCTCGGCGACGGTGATCTACACCACGGTGGCCTTATGGGGGCTGGCGTTTGGCGGTTTGCCGGCATTGCTGCAAACGGCGCTGGCCAAGTCGGCCGGGGATTCAGCCGATGCCGCACAGTCGATGCTGGTGACGGTGTGGAACCTGGGCATCGCCGGTGGCGGACTACTCGGCGGCATGTTGTTGCAAGGGTGGGGAGTGACATCGTTTCCATGGGCGGTCGCCGCGTTGGTCGTACTGGCGCTGATCGCGACGCTGCGTTTAACCGATGTTTAAACGAAACGTGACGTGATGTTTCTTAACTCTTATGATCGCACCGGGTGCGCTGCTGCATACGGCACAGCGCAGGTTAAAGGATAAGCATTGGTCGGGCCGCCAATGGAGACTTGTCGTGCCTGATAAACACCCTGCTATTCCGCGCCCCCAGGTTCTGGTCGAAGGCGCCCTGTCCGCATTGGAGCGGTTTTCAAGGATCGAAGCAGTCAGCGGTATCGTGTTGCTGCTGGCAGCGATCGTCGCGCTGGTCTGGGCCAACAGCCCCGTCGCAGATTCCTACGAACACTTCTGGAACACCCCACTCACTATCGGGCTGGGAGACTTCACGGTCTCGCGCTCGTTGCACTTCCTGGTGAACGATGGGCTGATGACCATCTTCTTCCTGGTGGTGGGCGCCGAGATTCGCCAGGAGATCAGGGACGGCGCACTCGCCAACCTGAAACTGGCCACCCTGCCCCTCGGCGCGGCACTGGGTGGCGTGCTGATGCCGGCGCTGATTTACACCCTGCTCAACCATGGCACGGTCGCGGCCAGTGGCTGGGCAGTGCCCACTGCCACCGACATTGCATTTGCCGTGGGCGTGCTGGCGCTGTTGGGCAAATCGATTCCGGCTGGCGTGCGCATCCTGTTGCTGGCTTTGGCGATCATTGATGACATCGTCGCCATCCTGATCATCGCGATTTTCTATACCGCCAGCCTGGACTACATGGGCCTGGTGATCGCGGCCTGCGGGCTGGCGCTGGTGCTGGTTTTTCAGCGGATGGGAATTGGCAAGGCGGTGGTGTACCTGTTGCCAGGGGCGATTGTCTGGTTTGGCCTGCTCAAGACCGGCGTCCATCCGACGCTCGCGGGCGTAATGCTTGGCCTGATAACGCCCGTGACTTCCAGACCGACTCGGGAACGCCCTCTGGACACCATCGGGCGCACGTTCAACGAGCTGATGGAGCGGCTTTCACAATCGGCTGAAAGTGCCCATCAAGTCGCCAAACCGTTGAAGCAATTGAGACAGGCCCAGCGGGAAATGCTGCCGCCGGTGCAACGTATTCAAGCGGGCTTGCACCCCTGGGTGGCCTTCGGCGTCATGCCACTGTTTGCCCTGGCCAACGCCGGAGTGAGCCTGCAAGGGTTCAACCTGAACGACCCGCTGCCCCACGGTGTGTTCATGGGGGTCATCCTGGCGTTGGTGCTCGGCAAGCCGCTCGGTGTGATGCTGGCGAGCGTGGTGCTGGTCAAACTGAACATCTGCCAACTGCCGGAGGGCGTGACCTGGAACGGCGTCGCCCTGGTGGGCCTGCTGGCGGGAATTGGTTTCACCATGTCGATCTTCATCTCGTCACTGGCCTTCTCCGATCCGACGCTGCTGTCGGCTGCCAAGCTGAGTGTGCTGAGCGCTTCGACCCTGGCGGCTGTGATTGGCCTGAGTTGGGGCAAGCTCAAGTTTGCGCGTTGAATCAAGACTGGTTGAGTCAGCTGATTAGTGGATAAAAAAAGACCCCGGCCTCTTCAGGCCGGGGTCTTTTTATTCAGGCTGTTACGAGATCAGAACTTCTTGATCTCAGCCTTGGTTTCCAACTGCTTGCGATAGGCGGCGAAGTCTTGCTGGCCGACACGGGACGCGAGGAAGCGGCGGTACTGAGCCTTCTCGTCATCGGTCGGTGCAGCGGCTTCATTGACCGCGTTCAAGCGCACGATCACCAGGCTACCGTCTGGCAGTGTCACGCTGGTGAAGGTCGGCTTGTCCTTGGCCGCAGGCTTTGGCATGCGGAACAGGGCTTGCAGCACGGCTGGCTCGACGCCTTCCTGGCCACGGGTGGCCGCTTCGGTGACTTTCCAGGCCTGGCCATCCACCGGCTGGTTCAGCGGTGTCTTGCCATCACGCAGGTTGGCAATCAGCTCGTCCGCGTGAGTCTTCGCCGCAGCGCTCGCGCGCTCCTTGGTCAACTGGGCACGGATGGCAGTGGCAACGCTTTCCAGCGGCAGCTGGGTAGGCTTCAGGTGCTCTTTGGCACGCAGCACCACGATGGTTTCCGGGTCCAGCTCGATGGCGGTGCTGTTGGCACCTTCATCCAGTACTTCAGGGCTGAATGCAGCGGTCACCACGGCACGGTTGGCAGCAATGCCTTCGCCACCTTCACGGCCAAACGGCGCGGAGGTGTGCACGGTCAGCTTCAGGTCCGACGCCGGCTGGGCCAGGTCGGAAGCTTCGAATGCAGCGTCTTCCAGTTGCTTGGTCGCGTCGACGAAACGCTGTTCAACCTGCTGGGTCTTGAGCTCGCGGGTCAGCTTGTCTTTCAGGCTGGCGAACGATGGCACTTCTGGTGCTTCAACACCCAACAGCTTGATCAGGTGCCAGCCGAAGCTGGAACGCACCGGTGCCGAGACCTGGTCCTTGTTCAGTGCATACAGCGCTGTTTCGAAGGCAGGGTCGTAGACGCCAGGGCCAGCGAAACCGAGGTCACCGCCGTTGTTCGCAGAACCCGGATCCTGGGAGAACTCCTTGGCCAGGGCTTCGAATTTCTCGCCCTTGGCCAGGCGTGCCTGGATCTCTTCGATCTTGGCCTTGGCCTGCTCGTCGGTGGTCTTGTCGTTGACTTCAATCAGGATGTGCGCCGCGCGACGCTGTTCAGCGAGGTTGGCGGTTTCTTTCTGATAGAGGGCTTGCAGCTCATCGTCCTTGACCGCGACCTGGTCGAAGAAGGAAGCCTTCTTCAGCTCCAGATAGTCGATGACCACCTGGTCCGGGGTCATGAACTCCTTGGCGTGCTGGTCGTAGTAAGCCTTGACCTCGTCGTCAGTGATCTTCACTGCTGCAGGGTCGGCCTTGACGCTGACGGTGGCGAAATCGCGGGTCTGTTTTTCCAGACGGGCGAACGCGAGCACTTCGGCATCAGTCACAAAACCGCTGCCGGCAATGCCTGCACGAACCTGGCCGATCAGCATTTCCTGGCTCAGCATCTGACGGAATTGCATACGGCTGTAGCCCAGCTGACGGATCACCTGGTCGAAACGCTCAGCGTTGAACTGGCCATCCACCTGGAATTCCGGCGTCTGCAGGATCACTTGATCCAGCGCAGCTTCGGAGAAAGCGAATTTCGAATCGGCCGCGCCTTGCAGCAGCAGCTTGCGATCGATCAGGCCCTTGAGGGCGGCGTCGCGCAGCAGCTTTTCGTCCAGCAAGGAAGCATCGAAGTCCTTGCCCAGCTGTTGCATCAGCTGGCGACGTTGCATGTCGACGGCCTGGCCCAGTTCGCTTTGGGTGATTTCTTCACCGTTGACCTTGGCCACGTCCTGCTTGTTGTTGGTCGAAGCCTGAAAAATAGCCTCGATACCGGTGAACGCCATCAATGCGACGATGATCCCGATAATGGTCTTGGCAATCCAGCCTTGTGAATTGTCCCTGATATTCTGCAGCATGCGTCCCCCAGAAACGGTTGAACTTCAAAATTAGGCAACCGTGGAGCGTGGGTAGAGTCCGGATAGAAGAAAGGCGCATCCGAGGATGCGCCTTCTCGTAACTGGCGGAGCGGACGGGGGTTTGAACCCACACCCCCGGCGTGGCGACCCGATGGATACTCGGGTCAGCTGCCGCTCCGCTGCCAGGTCAGACCTGCGTCCGACCCGGATGGGTAAGGCTTGAGCGAAGCTTAGTTAACGGCTTCTTTCAGGGCTTTACCGGCTTTGAAACCTGGTTTTTTGGCAGCGGCGATTTGCAGAGCCTTGCCAGTCTGTGGGTTACGGCCAGTGCGAGCTGGACGATCGGTCACAGAGAAAGTACCGAAACCAACCAGTACCACAGAGTCGCCGGCCTTGAGAGCGCCAGTGACGGATTCGATTACTGCGTCCAGCGCACGGCCAGCAGCGGCTTTCGGGATATCAGCAGATGCAGCGATAGCATCAATCAGTTCCGACTTGTTCACTCTAAGTCCCCTTATATCTATTGAGTATGATTCTAAGTTTTTTGGTGAAAGCAAAAACCAGTGCTGAATGGCCTACAGACACTTAAGAGCCGCTTTATAACAAGGGCTCTAAAAAGCTGTCAAGGAAGCCCCCAGGCTTAAACGTATTAATGCGTGCTAATTCTTTCCTTAGAGTCAGTCTCGCGTTTTTCATCCTTTGCAACTATCTCAGGAGCCACATCCGGCAAGGGCTCCGGCGCGTATTGCAGCGCAATTTGCAGGACCTCGTCAATCCATTTAACCGGTTTAATCTGCAGATCCTGCTTGATGTTGTCAGGAATCTCCTTCAAGTCGCGGACATTCTCTTCAGGAATGATCACAGTCTTGATACCACCGCGGTGTGCAGCCAGCAATTTCTCTTTGAGGCCACCAATGGCCAGTACCTGGCCACGCAGGGTGATTTCCCCGGTCATGGCGACATCGGCGCGCACCGGAATGCCGGTCAGGGCTGATACCAGTGCCGTGCACATGCCTACGCCTGCGCTAGGACCGTCTTTCGGCGTTGCCCCTTCCGGCATGTGGATGTGGGTGTCGTGCTTCTCGTGGAAGTCCAGGGGGATCCCCAGGCTCTTGGCGCGGCTGCGCACCACGGTCTGCGCGGCGGTGATGGATTCAACCATCACGTCACCCAGGGAACCGGTCTTGATCAGTTGCCCTTTGCCCGGGATCACGGCGGCCTCGATGGTCAGCAATTCGCCGCCCACCTGGGTCCACGCCAGGCCAGTGACCTGGCCTACCTGGTCCTGCTGCTCAGCCAGGCCGTAGCGGAATTTGCGCACGCCCAGGAAGTGTTCCAGCAGGTCAGCGGTGACCTTCACCGAGAAGCGTTTTTCCAGCGCATGTTCCTTCACGGCCTTGCGGCAGATCTTCGCCAGTTGACGCTCAAGGCCCCGTACACCGGCCTCGCGGGTGTAGAAACGAATGATGTCGCGGATCGCGTCGGCATCAAATTCGATCTCGCCTTTTTTCAGGCCGTTGGCCGCAATCTGCTTGGGCGAGAGGTATTTGACGGCGATGTTGATCTTCTCGTCTTCGGTGTAACCCGGCAGACGAATCACCTCCATCCGGTCCAGCAAGGCTGGCGGAATATTCATCGAGTTGGAGGTGCACAGGAACATTACGTCGGACAGGTCGTAGTCGACTTCCAGGTAATGGTCGTTGAAATTGTGGTTCTGCTCGGGGTCGAGCACTTCCAGCAAAGCAGACGCCGGGTCGCCACGCATGTCGCTGCCCATCTTGTCGATTTCATCGAGCAGGAACAGCGGGTTGCGCACACCCACCTTTGTCATCTTTTGAATCAATCTTCCTGGCATCGAACCGATGTAAGTCCGGCGATGACCACGGATTTCCGCTTCATCACGCACACCGCCCAGGGCCATGCGCACGAATTTGCGGTTGGTGGCGTGGGCAATCGACTCCGCCAGCGAGGTTTTACCCACACCAGGAGGACCGACCAGGCACAACACCGGGCCACGAATCTTCTTCACGCGCTTTTGCACGGCGAGGTATTCGAGAATGCGTTCCTTGACTTCTTCGAGGCCGTAGTGATCGGCGTCGAGAATATCTTCGGCGCGGGCCAGGTCCAGGCGCACCTTGGTCTGGGCCTTCCACGGCACCTGCACCAGCCAGTCGATATACGAACGAACCACGGTGGCTTCGGCCGACATCGGCGACATTTGCTTGAGCTTGTTCAGCTCGGCAGTGGCCTTGGTCAACGCGTCTTTCGGCAGGCCGGCGGCATCGATGCGCTTTTTCAGCTCCTCGATTTCGTTGTGGCCTTCCTCGCTGTCGCCCAGCTCTTTCTGAATGGCCTTCATCTGCTCATTCAGGTAGTACTCGCGCTGGCTGCGCTCCATTTGCTTTTTGACACGGCCGCGAATGCGCTTCTCAACCTGCAGCAGGTCGATTTCGGCATCCAGCAGCGCCAGGACGTGTTCGACCCGGGCCGACAAATCGATGATCTCGAGAATGTCCTGCTTCTGCTCGATTTTCAGCGCCATGTGCGCGGCCATGGTGTCGACCAGGCGGCTTGGCTCATCAATGCTGTTGAGGGAAGAGAGGACTTCTGCGGGGACTTTCTTGCCCAGTTGCACGTATTGCTCGAACTGGGACAGCAGGCTGCGAACGAACACTTCGGATTCGCGCTCAGGGGCGTCGACTTCGTCGATCAGCGCCACTTCGGCACGCAGGTGGCCGTCCACTTCCATGAAGCGCTCGACCGCACCGCGCTGCTCGCCTTCCACCAGCACCTTGACGGTGCCATCAGGCAGCTTGAGCAGTTGCAGGACAGTTGCAACGGTACCAACGCGATACAGGGCATCTTCGCCCGGATCATCGTCAGCAGGATTTCTCTGGGCCAGCAGCAGGATCTGCTTGTCGCCCGTCATCGCGGCCTCGAGGGCTTCGATAGACTTCTCGCGCCCCACGAACAGCGGGATAACCATGTGCGGATAGACGACGACATCACGCAACGGCAGGAGAGGCAATTCGATGGTTGTCTTCATGATTTCGCCTCTATGACAGATGAAAGTAAGCTTGAAACCAAGATGGGGGCTGCCTGCAAAAAAAACAAGCGTAATGGCATCAGTTAAACGCAGTAAAAACAAAGGGGCCCCTTAAGGCCCCTTTATTTTGTACAGCTCGGCGGTGCAACGCTTACGCGTCTGGCGCAGCCTTGGCAGCCGGCTCACTGTTTTCGTAGATATACAGTGGCTTGGACTTGCCTTCTATAACGCTTTCGTCGATCACCACTTTACTCACCTCGGACTGCGAGGGGATTTCGTACATGGTGTCGAGCAGTACGCCTTCGAGGATCGAGCGCAAACCACGGGCGCCGGTCTTGCGCTCCAGTGCCCGCTTGGCCACCGATTTGAGCGCGTCAGCACGGAACTCGAGGTCCACACCTTCCATCTCGAACAGCTTGGCGTATTGCTTGGTCAGGGCGTTTTTCGGCTCGGTGAGGATCTGCATCAACGCAGCCTCATCCAGCTCGTCCAGCGTCGCCAGGACCGGCAGACGACCAACGAATTCAGGGATCAGACCGAACTTGACCAAATCGTCAGGCTCGACTTCACGCAGGGATTCACCGACTTTCTTGCCTTCTTCCTTGCTGCGTACTTCTGCACTGAAGCCAATGCCGCCACGGGTGGAACGGTTTTGAATAACCTTTTCCAGGCCGGAGAACGCACCGCCACAGATGAACAGGATGTTGCGCGTATCAACCTGAAGGAATTCCTGCTGCGGGTGCTTGCGGCCGCCTTGTGGCGGTACGGAAGCAACCGTGCCTTCGATCAGTTTCAACAGCGCTTGCTGCACGCCTTCACCGGAAACGTCCCGGGTGATCGACGGGTTGTCGGATTTGCGCGAAATCTTGTCGATTTCATCGATGTAGACAATGCCCATCTGGGCCTTCTCCACGTCGTAGTCGCATTTCTGCAGCAGCTTCTGAATGATGTTCTCGACGTCTTCACCTACGTAACCGGCCTCGGTAAGAGTGGTTGCGTCAGCGATGGTGAAGGGAACGTTCAGCAGGCGAGCCAGGGTCTCTGCAAGCAGGGTTTTACCCGAGCCTGTAGGGCCGATCAGCAAGATGTTGCTTTTGCCGAGCTCGACGTCGTCACTTTTCTTGTCACGCTGGTTCAGGCGCTTGTAGTGGTTGTACACCGCTACGGCCAGAACCTTCTTTGCACGCTCTTGACCAATCACATACTGATCAAGGATGCCGCTGATTTCTTTAGGTGAAGGCAATTTATGCGCGCTGCTTTCGGCCTGGGCTTCCTGCACCTCCTCACGGATGATGTCATTGCACAGGTCGACGCACTCGTCGCAGATAAAGACCGAGGGGCCGGCAATCAACTTGCGTACTTCATGCTGGCTTTTGCCACAGAAGGAGCAATAGAGCAGCTTGCCGTTGTCCTCGCCGTTGCGGGTGTCAGTCATTCGTTCGATCCAAATCCGATAGGCTTGCAACACAAGATGAAGGCTATTGAGGGCTTTTTCAAGTCCACTGGTGGTCGGACCTGCCGACCAGCCCTATTTTGAGCTGCTTATATTAAGCGGGGCGCTTTTCGATCACTGCGTCGATCAACCCGTATTCACGAGCCGCTTCGGCGCTCATGAAATTGTCACGGTTGGTGTCGCGCTCGATCTCTTCCAGGGTATGCCCGCTATGTTTGGCCATCAGCGTGTTGAGACGCTCACGAATGAAGAGGATTTCCTTGGCATGGATTTCGATGTCCGATGCCTGGCCCTGGAAACCGCCCAGTGGCTGGTGAATCATCACGCGTGAGTTCGGCAGGCAGTAACGCTTGCCCTCAGCACCAGCGGTCAGCAGGAAAGCACCCATGCTGCACGCCTGACCGATACAGGTGGTCGATACGTTCGGCTTGATGAACTGCATGGTGTCGTAGATCGACATGCCCGCTGTCACCGAACCGCCCGGGGAGTTGATGTAGAGATGGATGTCCTTGTCCGGATTTTCCGCTTCAAGGAACAGCAGCTGCGCACAAATCAGGTTGGCCATGTAGTCCTCTACCGGACCAACCAGAAAGATCACTCGCTCCTTGAGCAGGCGCGAGTAGATGTCATAGGCGCGTTCGCCACGAGCAGATTGCTCGACAACCATCGGGACCAGGCCGCCAGCGGCCTGGATATCAGAGTTCTGCTGAATATACGAATTACGGAACATGCTCTGCAGTTACTCCCAAATAGTCATGTCTTGAATACGCATAAGCCAGCGCGAGGCTGGCTTATGGGTGTATTTTCAAACGAGTTGAGCGATCAGTCGGCTTGTGCTGCTTCAGCCGGCTTGACTGCTTCTTCGTAAGAGACCGCTTTATCGGTCACCTTAGCCTTCTGCAGAACAGTATCCACAACTTGCTCTTCCAGCACAACCGAACGCACTTCGTTCAGCTGCTGGTCGTTCTTGTAGTACCAGGACACAACAGCCTCAGGCTCCTGGTAGGCCGAAGCCATTTCCTGGATCATTTCGCGAACGCGGGTTTCGTCTGGCTTGAGGTCGAATTGCTTGACCACTTCAGCCACGATCAGCCCCAGTACAACGCGGCGCTTGGCCTGTTCTTCGAACAGTTCGGCCGGCAGTTGGTCAGGCTTGATGTTGCCGCCGAACTGCTGAACAGCCTGCACGCGCAGACGATCAACTTCGTTGGACAGCAGGGCCTTCGGCACTTCGATCGGGTTGGCAGCCAGCAGACCGTCCATCACCTGGTTCTTGACCTTGGATTTGATGGCCTGGCGCAGTTCACGCTCCATGTTCTTGCGAACTTCGGTGCGGAAACCTTCGATGCCGGTTTCCTTGATGCCGAACTGGTTGAAGAACTCTTCGTTCAGTTCCGGCAGCTTGGGCTCGGAAACGGTGTTGACGGTCACGGTGAACTCGGCGGTTTTGCCAGCCAGGTCAAGGTTCTGATAGTCAGCCGGGAAAGTCAGGTTCAGAACGCGCTCTTCGCCGGCTTTGGCGCCAACCAGGCCGTCTTCGAAACCAGGAATCATGCGGTTGGAACCCAGCACCAGTTGAGTACCCTTGGCGGAGCCGCCAGGGAATGCTTCGCCGTCAACCTTGCCAACGAAATCGATGTTCAGCTGGTCTTCGTTCTGGGCAGCGCGATCGGCCACTTCAAAACGGGTGTTCTGCTTGCGCAGGATTTCCAGCATGTTGTCCAGGTCGGAGTCAGCAACATCAGCGCTCAGGCGCTCGATGGCGATCGAATCGAAACCGGCAACTTCGAATTCAGGGAACACTTCGAAGATTGCAACGTATTCCAGATCCTTGCCTGCCTCCAGGGACTTGGGCTCGATGGAAGGCGAGCCAGCCGGGTTCAGCTTTTGCTCGACAACGGCTTCGTAGAAGGAAGCCTGGATCACGTCACCTACCGCTTCCTGACGTGCATCAGCACCGAAGCGGCGCTTGATTTCGCTCATTGGCACTTTGCCTGGACGGAAACCAGCGATCTTGGCCTTTTGGGCAGTCTGCTGCAGACGCTTGTTGACCTGGGTCTCGATGCGCTCGGCCGGCACGGTGATGCTCATGCGGCGCTCAAGAGCAGAAGTATTTTCAACAGAAACTTGCATGGATATTCCTCGTTGCACAGACGTTAGCTGGCCGTTTCCGACCCCAGAATCAAGGGCATGCATTCTAGTGGGTCAAACTCAAGAAGTCACCCTACTGAAAACGGGTAAAAAAACAGCAGGCAATTTATAGGTGCGAATGCACGAGTGCAGCTCGCCCCGGTGGCAAATACATCCCATCATGCCAGGGCTCTGCGCCAACCCTTCTATATATAGAAGCGGTTGCCAATCATCTCCCTGACAACCGACCCTGCGGACAAGGCCGGCAAGCAGTGCGGCATCATCGCGAAACATAAATACGACGAAACGCCCTGCCCTGCAGCCCAACACCTGCGACTGCGTTGAAACTCAAACCGCTGAAACAAAAAAGGCGCCAGACTATTAATCTGGCGCCTTTCGAAATATGGGGTGGACGAAGGGGATCGAACCCTCGACAACGGGAGTCACAATCCCGTGCTCTACCAACTGAGCTACGCCCACCATATTGCGTGACCAAAAAGCCCGTCAATAAGGCTATTTGTTGAGCTTCGCGTCGACCCGCAGGCCTTCACGAAACTTTATTTGGTGCGGATGAAGAGACTCGAACTCTTACACCTTGCGGCGCTGGAACCTAAATCCAGTGTGTCTACCAATTCCACCACATCCGCGCTTGAAGCTTTTAAAGCAAAGGCGCCAGACTATTAATCTGGCGCCTTTTTAAATATGGGGTGGACGAAGGGGATCGAACCCTCGACAACGGGAGTCACAATCCCGTGCTCTACCAACTGAGCTACGCCCACCATATTGCGCTACTTGTGCCAAAGCTGCCTAATGGCGCACCCGGCAGGACTCGAACCTGCGACCATCCGCTTAGAAGGCGGATGCTCTATCCAGCTGAGCTACGGGCGCCTTATTAATCTGTACTCTTGGAGGATTACAAACTAACCAGTGCTAGGCTGTGCCCGACAAGTGCGACGAATAGTATAGATGGACCCGAAACCCGTCAAATCCTTTTTATAAAAAACTCATTTTATTTAAGGGGTTAGGGGAATTTGCAGACCAAGCGCCTTTGCCCTCACGCCATGGCATGCGAGAATGCGCGCACTTTTCTTCCCCCTCTCGATGGTTAATCACGCGTAATGACTGCACAACTTATCGACGGCAAATCAATCGCCGCCAGCCTGCGCCAGCAGATCGCCAAACGAGTCGCCGAGCGCAGCCAACAAGGCCTGCGCACGCCGGGCCTCGCGGTGATCCTGGTCGGCAGCGATCCTGCCTCTCAGGTTTATGTCTCGCACAAGCGTAAAGACTGTGAAGAGGTCGGCTTTATTTCCAAAGCCTACGACTTGGCTGAAGACACCACCCAACAGGCCCTCACCGACCTGATCGACAGCCTCAACGACGATCCGGCCATCGACGGCATCCTGCTGCAACTGCCATTGCCCGAGCATCTGGACGCGTCGAAATTGCTCGAGCGCATCCGCCCGGACAAGGACGTCGACGGTTTCCACCCTTATAACGTCGGCCGCCTGGCCCAGCGTATCCCGCTGCTGCGCCCGTGCACCCCGAAGGGCATCATGACCCTGCTGGAAAGCACCGGCGTCGATCTGTATGGCCTGGATGCCGTCGTCGTCGGCGCCTCGAACATCGTCGGTCGCCCGATGGCCATGGAACTGCTGCTGGCCGGCTGCACCGTGACCGTGACTCATCGCTTCACCAAGGACCTGGCCGGCCACGTTGGCCGCGCCGACCTGGTGGTCGTCGCCGCCGGCAAGCCGGGCCTGGTCAAGGGTGAGTGGATCAAGGAGGGCGCCATCGTCATCGACGTGGGCATCAACCGCCAGGACGATGGCAAGCTGGTGGGCGATGTGGTGTATGAAACCGCCCTGCCCCGTGCCGGCTGGATCACCCCGGTACCCGGTGGTGTCGGCCCGATGACCCGTGCCTGCCTGCTGGAAAACACCCTGTACGCCGCCGAAACCCTGCACGTCTAATAACCAGCCGTTCTGAAAGAGCCCTGCCTTATCGCAGGGCTTTTTATTGGCCGAAAAAAAGTAGTTTTTTCTTTGTTTTTAAGGGGTTTCATCTGTTTTCAGAAGAACATTCGACAGTTTCTGATCCATACTCCTAAAATGTAACGGCATTTATCAGAAAGTCCGTGCAGAACGGTATATCCCTACTTTTTTTAGCGAGTTCATCCGCGTGAAAATTCATCTTTCCATTGTCAGCCTATTTTTTGCATTGACAGGCACCTTCGCGAGCGCAAGCGAAACCACCACCGCTCCCCGCGACATGTCCACCCTGCACATCGCCTCCGGCAGTGCGATGGTGGTAGACCTGCAGACCAACAAAGTCATCTATGCCAGCAACCCGGATGTCATCGTGCCGATCGCCTCGGTGAGCAAACTGATGACCGGCCTGATCGTGCTGGAAGCCAAGCAGAACATGGATGAATACATCGACATCAACATCAAGGACACGCCAGAGATGAAAGGCGTGTTCTCCCGGGTCAAGATCGGCAGCGAGATGCCGCGCAAGGAGATGTTGCTGATTGCCCTGATGTCCTCGGAAAACCGCGCCGCCGCCAGCCTGGCCCACCACTATCCGGGCGGCTACCCGGCCTTCATCGCAGCGATGAACGCCAAGGCCAAGGCACTGGGCATGACCAGTACCCATTATGTGGAACCTACCGGCCTGTCGATCCATAACGTGTCCACCGCCCGCGACCTGAGCAAGCTGCTGGCCGCCGCACGCAAGTACCCGATGCTCAGCCAGTTGAGCACCACCAAGGAAAAGACCGTCTCGTTCCGCAAACCCAACTACACCCTGGGTTTCTCCAACACTGACCACCTGATCAACCGCGCCAACTGGGACATCAAGCTGACCAAGACCGGCTTTACCAACCAGGCCGGCCATTGCCTGGTACTGGTGACCAGCATGGGTAATCGCCCGGTGTCGCTGGTGATCCTCGATGCCTTCGGCAAATTCACCCACTTTGCCGATGCCGGGCGCATCCGCAGCTGGGTCGAAACCGGCAAGAGCGGCTCGGTGCCAGACGTCGCATTGCGCTACAAGGCTGACAAGAACCTGAAGAACCGCCCACGGGCGAATGTTCAGGTCACCGAGTCCCGCTGATCCGTAAATAGCGACATAAAAAACGGCGCCCTTGAGCGCCGTTTTTTTATTTGGCCTGACTGGCCAGTGCCTTGACTGCTTGGGCCGCGGCCTGTTCCTGGCCCGCCTGCGCGGTGGCGCTGGCAGCCTGCTGCCAGCGCTGGGCGTCGACCTTGACCGGCAACTGGGTGGGCCGCTGAATCAGTACCGCCCACTTGCCGCCGTCTTTCCACGCCGACTCAAACGCGCTGAAATCCATCGGCATGCGCCGCGCCAAGCCTGAACGCAGCAGCACCATGCTCTTCTGCTTGTTGTAACCCACCACCACGACATACCGCGGCCCGGCCCAGAAGGTCGAGCCCTGGGTGATACGCGCCATCACCGGGTACCCGGCCGCGACCTGTGCCAGCAGCGCCGGCAGCTGATCTTCCAGCGGGTACACCAACATCCCGTATTCACGGGCCAGCACCTGCATGTTGCGTTCAAGGTCCGCTTCAGCGCCCGGCAAATGCAGTGGCTTATCCAATAGCCCCGGTGTAATCACAATGCCTTGTTGAGACAGCATGCTGGCAAGAGCGGCTGGGCCACCGAGGTAAGTCTCACCGCGAAACGCCGGCACGCCCTTGAGCTCGACACTCTCCGGCAGGCCCGGGATGCTCGTGGGTTTTGGATGCGAGGAACAGGCCGCCAGCCCCATGAAACAGGCGGCGACCCACCAGGAGGTTTTAATGTTCGAGGGAAACCGCAACTTCTTCACTCACTTGATCAACGGTCGACGTGGGCCCTGATCATAGGACGCTCCGGGGCGCGGGTATAGCCTTGCAGCGCAGTAAAAGGCCGGCGATAGAGCAAACAAGTTGGACGCACACGACCATTGGTCAATAGCAGGCAACCTGCGGATAGCTAGACTGTCCATTGAGAAGACAGTGTGTGCCCGGCACCGGGCGAAAGGAGGCACTTATGAGCCTGACAACAACGATTCTGCTTTTGATCTGTGGCTGGCTGGCCGTCGCCGCCGCCATGCTGTGGGGCGTGATGCGCGTGACCCGCCGGCACCATCACCCACACGTAAAACCCGCAGCACCCGGCAAGCTGCACAAACCCGCCGGGCACCACGCCTGACGCCTTAGCCAGGCATGCAACTGAAGTCTTCGGTCTGCGCCAACTCCTTGCCGTGGCTATCCTTCAACTCGGCACGCACCGTCGTACCCAGGCTGGATTCCACCAGGGTGTAATGCTCGCCGGCCTTGAAGTTGCCGTAGGTTACATGCCCGCGACAATCCTGCTGGTTATCATCCCCCGCCTCTTCTTCAAACAAGGTGACGTCCAGGCGATGCGCGCCGGGTTTCACTTCGAAGTAGCGGCCATCATTAATGTTTTTACCGTCTACCCGCTCGGCCATCAGGTCGTTGGGTGCCTCCTCTTGCAAGCCGATCCAGGCTTCGCTCGGGTCCGCCTTCGGCATCGGGCCGGCACACGCCGACAACAACAGGACCGCACTCAAGGCCGGGATCAACAACAAGGGTTTAAGAGACATGGCAGAACTCCAAATGGATAAAGAGTGAACAGGCGAAACAGCTCCCGTTCGATCGGTATCCAGCTTGTTACTGTCACCATTGTTGAACAAATGAATACATATGAAAGGATCTTCAGCCGTTAACTAAATCTTCCTTCACCTGGCTGAAAGGTGCGTGTTAGGTGGGTCCGTCAAGACTGCGAGCGTTTGCAATCCAACTCCTTTGGAGGTTACGGCATGCTCGGGCTGGTAAAGACCGCACTGCTCAAGCCCTACACGTTTATCGTGCTGGCAATTTTCATCTGCATCATCGGGCCCATGGCGGCCTTGCGTACCCCCACTGACGTATTTCCCGATATTGGCATCCCCGTCGTTGCGGTGGTTTGGCAGTACAACGGCCTGTCTCCGGACGCCATGGCCGGTCGCGTGATCTACACCTACGAACGCTCCCTGAGTACCACCGTCAACGACATCGAGCACATTGAATCGCAGTCGTTACCCGGCATGGGCATCGTGAAGATTTTCTTCCAGCCCGGCGTGGATATCCGCACCGCCAACGCCCAGGTAACAGCGGTGTCACAAACCGTGCTCAAGCAGATGCCACCGGGCATTACGCCGCCGCTGATCCTCAACTACAGCGCCTCTACGGTGCCGATTCTGCAGATGGCGTTCTCCAGCCCCAGCTTGTCGGAAGCGAAGATCCGCGACCTGGTGCAGAACAACATCCGCTTGCCCCTGAGCGCCCTGCCCGGCCTGGCCATGCCCACGCCAATGGGCGGCAAGCAACGCCAGATCACCCTCGACCTCGACCCCCAGGCGCTGGCCGCCAAAGGTCTCTCGGCGCAGGACGTAGGCAACGCCCTGGCCCTGCAGAACCAGATTATCCCGGTGGGTACCGCCAAACTCGGCCCCAACGAATACACGATTTTGCTCAACAACAGCCCGAAGGCGATTGATGAGCTCAACGACTTGCCGATCAAGACAGTCGACGGTGCGATCATCACCATCGGCCAGGTGGCCCACGTGCGTGACGGCTCGCCGCCGCAGACCAACATCGTGCGCGTCGACGGCCACCGTGCGGTGCTGATGCCGGCCCTGAAAAACGGCAGCATCTCCACCCTGTCGATCATCGACGGCATCCGCCAGATGCTGCCGCGCATCAATGAAACCCTGCCGCCGTCGCTGAAGACCTCACTGCTCGGCGACGCCTCGGTGTTCGTCAAACAGTCGGTGGGCAGCGTGGCCCAGGAAGGCATCATCGCCGCCTTGCTGACCAGTGCGATGATCCTGCTGTTCCTCGGCAGCTGGCGCTCGACCATCATCATCGCCGCGTCGATTCCCCTCGCGGTACTGTCGGCCATCGCCCTGCTGGCGGCCACCGGGCAAACCCTCAACGTCATGACCCTCGGCGGGCTGGCGTTGGCGGTGGGGATCCTGGTGGACGACGCCACAGTGACCATCGAGAACATCAACTGGCACCTGGAACAAGGCAAGGCGGTGAAGGACGCGATCCTCGACGGCGCCAAGCAAATCGTCGGCCCGGCGTTCGTGTCCCTGCTGTGTATCTGCATCGTGTTTGTGCCGATGTTCATGCTGCAAGGCATCGCCGGCTACCTGTTCCGCCCGATGGCATTGGCGGTGATTTTCGCCATGGCCAGCTCGTTCATTCTGTCGCGAACCCTGGTGCCGACCCTGGCGATGTTCCTGCTCAAGCCGCACGTGCCGGAGCAAGGTGAAGGTCATCACCCGGAAGATGAATTCATCAACCATCACGAGGGCGACCAGCACAAACCGCAGCGCAACGCGGTGCTGCAATCGGTGCTGAATTTCCAGCAGGGTTTTGAGCGTCACTTCTCCAACGTGCGGGACGTTTACCACGGCCTGCTGACCCTCGCCCTGGGCGCACGCAAGCGATTCATCGTGGGTTTTCTGGCGTGCATCCTTGCCTCGTTCCTGCTGCTGCCAAGCCTGGGCCAGGACTTCTTCCCGGCCACCGACGCCGGGGCCATGGCCCTGCACGTGCGCTTGCCGCTGGGCACACGCATCGAAGAAAGCGCGGCGGCCTTTGACCGGATCGAAGCGCGGATTCGCGAGATCGTTCCGGCCGACGAACTGGACACCATCGTCGACAACATCGGCATCCCGCTGAGCGGCATCGACATGGCCTACAGCAGCAGTGGCACCATCGGCCCACAGGACGGCGATATTCAGGTCACCCTGAAAAAGGACCATGCGCCCACCGCCGACTACGTGAAAAAACTGCGTGAAGCGTTGCCCGAAAGCTTCCCCGGCAGCCAGTTCGCATTCCTCCCGGCAGACATCAGCAGCCAGATCCTCAACTTCGGTTCGCCGGCCCCGCTGGACGTGAAAATCTCCGGGCGCAGCGATGAAGAAAACCGCGCCTACGCCATCGAACTGGAACGTCGCCTGAAACACATACCGGGCATTGCCGACCTGCGCATCCAGCAGTCCACCGGCTACCCGTCACTGCAAGTCAACGTGGACCGCATGCGTGCCAACGGCCTGGGCATCACCGAGCGTGACGTAACCAACAGCATGGTTGCGTCCCTGGCCGGCAGCTCGCAAACCGCACCAACGTTCTGGCTCAACCCGGCCAACGGCGTGTCGTATTCGATCGTGGCAGCCACCCCGCAATACCGCCTCGACAGCCTGCCGTCCCTGGAAGCGTTGCCGGTAACCGGTGCCGATGGTCAGTCGCAGATCCTCGGCGGCGTGGCGACCATCTCGCGGGTACAAAGCCCGGCGGTGGTGACCCACTACAACATCGAGCCGACCCTGGACCTGTACGCCAACGTGCAAGGCCGCGACCTCGGCGGCGTCGCCAGCGATGTGCAAAAAGTGCTGAACGACATGGCCCCGATGCGCCCCAAAGGCGCGACCATCAGCCTGCACGGGCAGATCGATGCGCTGCATGAAGCGTTCAACGGCTTGAGCTTCGGCCTGCTCGGTGCGGTGGTGCTGATCTACCTGCTGATCGTGGTCAACTTCCAGTCCTGGACTGACCCGTTCGTGATCATCACCGCACTGCCGGCAGCGCTCGCGGGAATCGTCTGGATGCTGTTCCTCAGCGGCACGTCATTGTCGGTGCCCGCACTCACGGGGGCCATCCTCTGTATGGGCGTGGCCACCGCCAACTCGATCCTGGTGGTGAGCTTCTGCCGAGAGCGCCTGGCCGAACATGGCGATGCACTCAAGGCCGCACTGGAAGCCGGCTACACCCGTTTCCGCCCGGTCTGCATGACCGCCCTGGCGATGATCATCGGCATGTTGCCGCTGGCCTTGTCCGAAGAACAAAACGCGCCGCTGGGACGTGCCGTGATCGGCGGCCTGATCCTCGCCACCACTGCCACTTTGCTGTTTGTACCCGTGGTCTTCAGCCTGGTCCACGGTCGTCACCCTACTCGCGCTGCTGCTGGAGAAACTTCACATGTCGTCTGATCACAAACCCTCGCGCAAGCGTCTGATGCTCATGGGTGTCGGCGGCCTGACACTGGCCGCCCTGTTGGTCGCCAACGGCCTGCACGCCCGTACGATGCATGAAAAATCCGTCACCGCCTGGACCGAAACCGCCGCCGTGCCGCAGGTGCTGGTGTTCCAGCCCAAACAGAACGCGGCCGGCGACACCCTGCGCCTGCCCGCGCATCTGGAAGCCTGGAGCAAGGCACCGATTCATGCGCGGGTCAGCGGTTACCTGAAAGACTGGAAAGTCGACATCGGCAGCCAGGTCAAGGCCGGGCAGATTCTCGCCGAGATCGACAGCCCCGACCTCGACCAGCAGGTAGCACAAACCCACGCGCGCATGGTGCAGGAACAGGCCAATGCACGACTGGCAGAAACCACTGCCACCCGCTGGAAAAACCTGCTGGACAGCCATTCGGTATCGCGCCAGGAGGCCGATGAAAAAACCTCGAATGCCCTGGCCGCCAAGGCCAACGCCCAGGCCGCCGAGGCTGACTATGCGCGGCTCTCGGCCCTGGAAGACTACAAGACCATCCGCGCGCCATTCGCCGGCGTGATCACCGCACGCAACACCGACATCGGCCAGTTGATCAAGGCTGACAGCGACAGCGATCCGGAACTGTTCGACATCGCCGACACCCACCAACTGCGCCTCTACGTGCCAGTGCCGCAGAACTACGCCGCGGTGATTCATCCCGGGCTGGCCGCCCAACTGACGGTACCCGAGCACCCCGGCGAACACTTCAGCGCGAAGCTGATGGGCGACTCCACCGCCATCGACCGCCGCTCCGGCACCCTGCTCGCACAGTTCGTGGCCGACAACCCGGACGGCAAGTTGCTGCCCGGCGACTACGCCGAAGCCACCCTGGCGATTCCGGCGGATACCCATGGCGTGAGCATCCCGGCCAGCGCCCTGATCTTCCGCGCCGAAGGCACCCAGGTCGCGGTACTGGACGCCAAGAACCACGTGCACCTGCAAGACATCCACATCGGCCTCGACCTCGGCGAGCGCCTGGTGATTGACCAGGGCTTGAAACCTACTGACCGCGTAGTCGACAACCCACCCGACGCACTGCGCGAAGGCGACGCCGTGCAAATGGCCGATGCCGGAGGTGCCCATGCGCCCAAGGCTTAAACCCCTCGCGGCCCTGGTATTGGTGGCACTGCACGGTTGCTCGCTGGCGCCCACCTACAAGGCGCCGACCATCGACCTGCCGGCCAAGTACCGCGAACAGACCAGCGACGGCCCGTGGCACAGCGCGCAACCGTCCGACCAACTGGCGCCGAAGTGGTGGCAGCTGTATCAGGACCCGCGCCTGAACGACCTGCAGGAACAACTGCTCAAGGCCAACCCGGACCTGGCCGCAGCGTTGGCGCATTTCGATGCGTCACAGGCGTATGCCAGCCAACTGCGTGCCGGGCTGTTCCCGCAAATCACCGCCAGCGCGCAACCGTTGCGCCAGCGGCAATCGGACAGTCGGCCACTGCGGGGCGATACCCAGCCTTCGGTGTACAACAGCAACACGGCGGGGTTTGCGCTGAGTTTTGACCTGGACCTGTGGGGCAAAATCCGCAACCAGGTGGCGGCTGGCGATGCACAGGCCCAAGCCTCCGGAGATGACTTGGCGGTGGCGCGCCTGAGCCTGCAGCATCAGTTGGCGACGCTGTACGTGCAGCTCAACGGGCTGGATGCCCAGAGCCGGATTCTCAGCAGTTCGCTGGATGATTTTGGCCAGGCGCTGAAACTGACCCGCAGCCGGTACGAGGGGCAGATCGCCTCGGAGCTCGACCTGACCCGGGCGCAGAATCAGCTGGCTGAAGCACAGGCGCAGCTTGACGATGTGCGCGGTCAACGCAATCTCACCGAGCATGCGATTGGTGAATTGGTGGGCGTATCCGCCAGTGAATTCCAGCTGCCGCCGAGCCAGCAATTGATCGCGCTGCCGGGGATTCCGCAACAACTGCCGAGCCACCTGCTGCAACGCCGGCCGGATATCGCGGCAGCCGAGCGACGGGTGTTTGCGGCCAACGCGAATATCGGCGTGGCCAAGGCGGCGTGGTACCCGGATTTCAGTTTGACCGGCTTGATTGGCGGGCAGACCCAAGGTGTGGGCAACTTGTTCTCCGCCGCCAATCGGTATTGGGCGCTGGGGCCGCTGGTGAATCTGCCGATCTTTGATGGCGGCCGGTTGAGCGCCAATGAGCGCCAGGCCAAGGCGGAGTTTGAAGAGGCTTCGGCGCACTATCGCAGCCAGGTGTTAAGAGCCGTGCGTGAGGTGGAAGACAACCTTGGGCAACTGCGCGACTTGCAGCAGGAGGCGATGGACGAACAAGCCGCCGCGAATGCCGCCGAACACACACAGGCACTGGCGATGAACAGTTACCAGGCGGGGGCTGTGAGCTATCTGGATGTGGTGACGGCGCAGACGGCGGCGTTGCAGGCGCAGCGCACGTTGCAGGCGGTGCAGACGCGGCAGTTGCAGGCGAGTGTGGGTTTGGTGACGGCGCTGGGCGGCGGCTGGTTGCCTGGGGCGTGAGGTTGCTTCCTACAACCGGGATTACATACGGGAGTTTTGTTGATCCGGACGTCAGGGCGCCAAGTAGGCTCCCACAGCCTCGAGTGCTCGAAGCTTCAAATAATTCGCCTTGATGACCGCGTTGTCGGCATGCACCAAATAAATGGTACCCGGTTGGCTGAATACGTCTTTGGTCATGCCAATCGGCTGCCCGCTGCCAACGTAGAACACCGAATAAAAATAGGACTCGAGCTTCAGAAGCTCGCTTAAAAACAGCTCTTTGGTGAAACAACCCGGCGAACGATTGATTAGGCAGACGTTATAGCTGTGCAGCAACAATTCATAACCTACCTGGGCGTCAAGCAAGCGCTCAAATTGTTCCGGCTCAACGATGGACATAACCGTGGCGCGAATCTGCCCCAGTCCTGTCGTCTGTTCGGATACTTCAGGACGAAGAATTCCGTCGGTGCGCGCTGCGATCTCCACAAGTCTGGGACCTTTTTCGGTCAGCATAACCTCCGCGTGGCTAGGGCCATTTTCAATGCCCAGGCTTCTGACGACCTTGCGGGTGTAGTCGACCAGCAGCTCACACTCAGGCTCGGCAGGGCTGACGAGTTCATCAATGTCGTAAATGACGCTACCGCTGTCCAGCCGCTCCTTTCGGTATCTCACCACTTCAGTGACCATCTGCCTCGCGCCCAGGGAAACCATATTCACAACATATTCCACACCAACCAAATATTCCTGGATCAGGACCTGAGCGTTCCTAATATTGAGTCGATTGGTCGTTCCCAAAACCTTTCCGAAGGCGACCTCACAATCTTGCAAATCATCGCAAATATAAACCCCATCCGCGCCTGCACTATCCAGAGGTTTCAGCACCACGGGAAACCTGCCATGCCCCAGGATCCAGGCCTTGGCCGCATTCCATGACTCAACGATAGCCTGTTGCGCGGCTGGCAGCCCAGCGTCGGCGACACAACGGATCATTTCAAACTTGTTCCTGCGCGCTTGAGTTCGGTTGAATTGGTTGCGATAAGGAAGATTGAGCTGCTCGTTGAGCCAATCAGACAACAACACACCGGTTTCAGCCCCAGCGATGATGTACTGGGGATCGAACGTCGCAACGCGTTCGACCGTCGCTTCCAACTGCTTATTGACGATCAGACATTCATAAATCGAGGCATCGAAACCCATGTAGTAATAATCATCGAGCGTCGCGGACGACGCCACATGGATCAACGTACAGCCTCGCTCACGCAACGCTTTCGCGACAAACTTACCGGATGAAAAACCATCGACTATCACGACTCTGCTCATCTCAATCCCCGCCTTTCGAGATACAGACTTGCGATTGCTCGTCCAGAGAGTAAAAAAATAATGACGCCAACCGCCGTGACACTGGCTGCCGAAAACTCCACTCGTGTGTCGAGATATTGAAGCAGCAGGACAAACACCGGCAGTGTCAGCAGTAACAGCGATACATGGATAGCACTGAGATAATGAATGGTTTTTTGAATCAGATAAATCGGCAGCAAATGGCCAATCACCACTAACGTCAGCATCGGCCAGAACAGCTCAGGGCCCAAGGCAAAACCGACACCCGTCGCGGGAATCAAGACGACACAGGCAATGATCATCACCACATTTCGGACCGCCAGAATTTCATAAACAACCCACTGTCGAGCGAATAGCTTTTTCGAGACGATCGTATACATCACGGTGCCCAACGCGCACACCAGAACGCTGACGATGCCAAGCATTCGCTGCCCGGTAGTGGTGGAAGACACACCACTGTCACCCATGAATGACTTGAACAACATGATTCCCACGGAAATCAGTACCAGCCAGGAAATCAATTTATCCGCCAACGCGGTTTTAACTCTGTTTTTATCAAGAGCAGAGAGGATGAGCGTTAGCGCCGGCCCGCATGCCACTGAGGCCACGCCGACAACGGCAGGTTCCAGATAACGGAGTGCGTAGAATAGGCCGCCCCAGTTCAATAGAACTGCAACATTGACTAAAAAAACTAACAATATGTTTTCGCACAGTTTTAAGATAAGTTTTTTGTCACTTCGCAAGAGCGTAAAACTTAGAAAAAACGCTCCTGAAAAACTGAAGCAGTAAAAAATGACTACCAAGGGATTTATCATTTGGGTAACAAAAGCCACATACACGTCAAATGCAGCACTGATAAAGCAAAAAATCAGCCCAAGCACCATTCCACGCCGCATCAAGCTACTCATTTAAATCACCAGATGGTGTGCAACCTTGACGGGCTTCGAATTGTTTCATCGTATCGATGCCATGCTTTAAGAAGTAACGTATCTTCTATATCACCTAGCTTCATTACTCCTCCTTCAATCCAAAAATTTATTCCGATGCATTTAACCCTATCAAAACATTGCAAAAGTAAATAGCTAGCAAAACGGTTAGGTGCTTGCAAAAAAACTAACACCTTCAGGTAGCACCGATAACGGAAAAATGAAAAAGGGAACTTTCACACAAGCTGCTCGGATGTGACCTTCATACTATTTAACCCATTATCTGCAGTTACCAGTACCCACTGGGCTCTGGGGCCCTTGGTAAACCTGCCGATCTTCGACGGCGGGCGCCTGAGTGCCAAGCCAAGGCCGAATTTGAAGAGGCCTCGGCCCACTACCGCAGCCAGGTTTTACGCGCCGTGCGCGAGGTGGAAGATAACTAGGGGCAACTGCCGGATTTGCAGCAGAAAGCGCTGGATGAACAGTTATCTGGCGGGGCTCTGAGTTATCTGGATGTGGTGACGGCGCAGACGGCGGCGTTGCAGGCGCAGCGCACATTGCAAGCGGTGCAGACGCGGCAATTGCAGGCGAGTGTGGGTTTGGTGACGGCGCTGGGCGGAGGCTGGAAGCCCGACGCCTGATACAAATCTCGAGCCCACCCTGGATCAAATGTGGGAGCTGGCTTGCCTGCGATAGCGGAGTGTCAGACACTGCAACTGTGTCTGAAACACCGCTATCGCGGGCAAGCCCGGCTCCCACATTTGAGAGGAGTGAAGCCTGTCGACTCAGGCGGCCGGTTTGCCGCTGGCAATCGCCACCGACGTGGGTCACGTCAAACATCTCTAGACTGACCCACCGCCAATTTCAATCTTCCGGCCGACTATTCAGAAAAACACTCACTGCTGTGTAATCGCTGCCATTGGCATGTCGATACAGCGTACTGCTGTGATAGTCGGATACATCCCCCGCCACCGACACATTGATCGTACGGCCCTGAACATCAACTTTTGCCGATGCGTCACGCGTAATTAGAAATGGGCTGGCATCCCTCAATGCAGCCAATACTTCACTGTCGTCCTCCAAGGCGCGGTAAACGTAATATCGATAGCTGAACGGAACAGTTGCCCCTCCACGGTCATCCTTGACGCCATAGACGGCCCCGTCAGTGCCAAGTGGCACTCTCATTACAACTTCTGTCAATTGCGGGTGCCCCGGCGATAGCAGCCAATTACCACCGATATACACCAAGCAAAACGCCAATAGGATCGTAGTGACAACTGAGTAAATCGGCTTTCTAGTAGTTCCTGAACCTGGCATACCTGATTCCTTCCTTGATCCAGTATTGATCGACCGGATCATCACCGAAAGGTGCCTCTCCCCACCAACGACCGAACTCGGGTTTATCCGTGCCCGCTCTGCTTTGAGCAAGCCCCGCTGCGCGCAAAAGCACTTCTTCGCTGAAACCAGCAGCTGTCCCCACCGCGCCATAATGAAAGTTTCCAAAGGTTTCATATTCTTTGGAAATCTTCTTGTAGTCCCAAGGACCGCGATTGCGGACCTGAGTATAAAACCAAGAGTACATAAACGCGGAACCAGCCTTCAGCACATTTTTTTTGTGGAACGCGGTGGCCATATTTTCGTCGAGCGATACGCCGGGTGGTGGCATAGGGTTCGCCATCAAATGCTTCCTTTGCATTAGGTTTTTGCGTGTCGGAACCTAACACTGGAAGCCCGAAATAATGAGCGGCACGAAGAACAAAAGAGACTTCGTACAAAGGAGCAGGACATGCCTTACAACCCATCCTCGAAGCGACATATTTCCTACGTTTTTTTCGGGTTGCTGGTCGGAACGGGCACCACTAGTCTTCGCCAGTCGCTGCCAATTCAGCGACCGGACGTGAGAAATCCGAACGACTCCATTGGCGCAAAAGCGCCCGCCGTATACAGTGCAGGCGCTTTTTCTGTGCTCGCTGTTATGGCGGCTGTGCGCGGGCACGCTTCGGCGTGGCCAAGCTCCTGGGGTCTTGGTTTTCTCACTCCGCGTACAGCTGCCACCTTCGTTCGTGAGAAAAACCTGGTGGTAGTCTCTAACTCTCCAGGAACTGCATCATGATCAAAGACAGTCCAAATCCTCTTTCCGATTCAAACCTGTTCTTCACCCTCCGCCCTGGTCTCGATACCGAAACCCTGCTGCTTAATGCCTCTCAGGATCTGGAATCCATCAATGCCATCGCCGCGCACTTGGCCTTTGAGGTTGATGGTTCACAGCGCAGTGTGGTGCTGGGGATGTGTCGGATGCTGGAGGGTGTGCAGTTGCTTGTAGATCGGGTGGTGGATGCGAGGGTAGCCGTGAGCTGACCCATAAATGTGGGAGCTGGCTTGCCTGCGATAGCGGAGTGTCAGGCACTGCAACTGTGTCTGAAACACCGCTATCGCGGGCAAGCCCGGCTCCCACATTTGAAGAGGAGTGAAGCCTGTCGACTCAGGCAGCCAGTTTGCCGCTGGCGATTGCCACCGAAGCTGCCACCATCGCCCTCAGCAACACCGCACACCCCGCCGCCAAATCATCCGGCGCCGCGTTCTCGATTTCGTTATGGCTGATGCCACCTTCACACGGCACAAAGATCATTCCCGCCGGCCCCAGTTCCGCGACGAAGATCGCGTCGTGCCCTGCCCCGCTCACGATATCCATGTTCGACAACCCCAACCCATTGGCCGCATCACGCACGGCATCCACGCAGCCTTTGTCGAAGTACAGCGGCGGGAAGTCAGCGGTGGGTGTCATCTCGAATGTGAGGCCGTGCTTGGCGCAGGTCTCGTCGATCACCTTGCGCACCTGGGCAATCATCGAATCCAGCCGCGCCGGTTCCAGATGGCGGAAGTCCAGGGTCATGCGCACTTCGCCAGGAATGACGTTGCGTGAGCCCGGATACGCCTGCAGGCAACCGACGGTGCCGCAGGCGTGAGGCTGATGACCCAACGCCGCCGCGTTAACTGCAGCCACCACGGCCGCGGCACCGACCAGGGCATCCTTGCGCAGGTGCATCGGGGTCGGCCCCGCATGCGCCTCGACACCCCGCAGTTTCAGGTCGAACCATTTCTGGCCAAGGGCGCCCAGCACCACACCGATGGTTTTCTTTTCATCCTCAAGAATCGGACCTTGCTCGATATGTGCTTCGAAATATGCGCCCACCTTGTGCCCGCTCACCGGGCGTGATCCGGCATACCCAATGGCATTCAGCGCATCGCCCACGGTCACGCCGTCGGCATCCGTCTTGGCCAGCGTGTCGGCCAGGGTGAATTTCTCGGCAAACACCCCGGAGCCCATCATGCATGGAGGAAAGCGCGAGCCTTCTTCGTTGGTCCACACCACCACTTCCAGCGGCGCTTCGGTTTCCACCTTCAGGTCATTGAGGGTGCGCAATACCTCAACGCCCGCCAGCACGCCAAAACAGCCATCAAACTTGCCGCCGGTGGGCTGGGTGTCGATATGGCTGCCGGTCATCACCGGCGGCAACTGGGGATTGCGCCCCGGCCGGCGGGCGAAGATATTGCCGACGCCATCGATGGTCACGGTACAGCCCGCTTCCTCGCACCACTTCACAAACAGGTCGCGGGCCTGGCGATCGAGGTCGGTCAGGGCCAGGCGGCAGACGCCGCCCTTGGGGGTGGCGCCGAGCTTGGCGAGTTCCATCAGGGACAGCCACAGACGATCGCGGTTGATGTGCTGATGGGTGGATTGCAGAACGTCTATGGCAGCGTTCATGGGGATCTCCTCAGACAGTAGTTCTTATGAATTTGACCAGACTCTCACTGGAGGACTGCGATCAAAAATGTAGGAGCGGGCTTGCTCGCGAAGGCGGTGATTCAGCTAACACATCTGGCGACTGGCACACCGTATTCGCGAGCAAGCCCGCTCCCACATTTGATTGCATTCCACATCGATTAAAGCGGTGTTTTCACGGCGACCACACGAGCCCCGCGTTTCATGCAGAGGGCGTAATACAACAGGCCACCGAGCGCCGAGCCGGTGAACCAGCCATAGCTGTAGAACCAGCTGAACGCATCGCTGCCCAGGGACAGCAACGTCAACACCACCGGCACGCCAAACGCCAGGAAGCCATGCCAGTTCCACGCCGGGTACACGTCATCGCGATACAAACCGGCGAGGTCCAGTTGCTGTTTCTTGATGATGAAATAGTCCACCACCATGATCCCGGCGATCGGCCCCAAGAGGCTTGAGTAACCCAGCAACCAGTTGGAATAGACGGTTTCCAGGCTCACCTCGGAGATGATCAGCCCGAGCTTTTTCAGCAGCTCATGGGCCATCAACGCCAGGCCCACCAGGCCGGTGAGCACCACCGCCGTGGTGCGGTTGATCAGCTTGGGCGCGATGTTCTGGAAGTCGTTGGTGGGTGAGACGATGTTCGCTGCGGTGTTGGTGGACAAGGTGGCGATGATGATCAGCGCCATGGCCACGGCCACCCACACCGGGCTCTGGATATGGCCGATCAGGGTGACCGGGTCGGAGACGCTGACGCCCACCAGTTTCACCGAGGCGGCGGTCATGATTACGCCGAGGGCGGCGAACAGGAACATGGTCAGCGGCAGGCCGAAAATCTGCCCGAGGATCTGGTCTTTCTGGCTTTTGGCGTAGCGGCTGAAATCGGGAATGTTCAACGACAAGGTGGCCCAGAAACCCACCATCGCCGTCAGGCCCGCCATGAAGTAGCCGGTGAGGCTGGCGCCTTCGGGACGTTTGGGCGGGATCGCCATCAGCTCGGTCAGCGACACATTCGGCAGCGCCCACACCAGCAGCCCGATACCCACCGCCACCAGCAGCGGTGCCGACAGGGTTTCCAGCCATTTGATCGACTCGGCGCCACGCAATACCACCCACAGGTTCAGGGTCCAGAAGATCATGAAGCCGATCACTTCACCGGTGCCGCCAAGGGATTTCCAACCCTCGAAAATCGACCCCAGGAACAGGTGGATCGCCAGGCCGCCAAACATCGTCTGGATACCGAACCAGCCACACGCCACCAACGCGCGGATCAGGCACGGCACGTTGGAGCCGAGCACGCCGAAGGACGAGCGCAACAACACCGGAAACGGGATGCCGTACTTGGTACCGGGGAAGGCGTTGAGGGTCAGCGGGATCAGCACCACGATATTGGCCAGCAGGATCGCCATCAGCGCCTCGCCCACCGACAACCCGAAGTACGCGGTGAGCACGCCGCCCAGGGTGTAGGTCGGCACACACACCGACATGCCGATCCACAGCGCGGTGATATGCCACTTGTTCCAGGTGCGTTCGCGCACCTTGGTCGGTGCCATATCGTGGTTGTAGCGGGGGCTGTCGAGGACGTCGGGGCCGGCGTCGAGTTCGTACAGGCCGTTGCGCTCAATGACTTGCGATCTGTTCTGTTGCATGGCCGCTCCACGGTTTTTTCGAATTATTTTTGCTCATCCCGTGACGTGCACGGGATGGCCGGAGTACCTCGTTGACAACATGACATCCGGGACCCGGCCAACCGCCACCGCACTCAATAACCGTGCCGTAAACCGTCAACCTGCCCGCACCGCTTATATAACTTGCTGATGTTTATCAGCTTTATTGTCTCGACCGAAGAGCCCCTCGTTACTTTCAGCGTTACTCAGGCCGAATAACGCAGAAGTTGTCCGAACCCTCAGGACTCAATCTGGTGCAACACAATTATTTTTATTTACCGGCCCCGTCAAGAGGCATGTCTCAAGCGTCTGATTTGCAATAGGAAATGTTGCTCATATTGGGAACCTGTCAAGTGCGTCAAAATGGTGAGAGGTCGCTACATTTTGGTGATTTTGAATTTTTATCGTTAAAATTCAATCAGTTATTACAGACATAAGCTTATAAAAAATATTCTTGCTCATTCGAAAAACTCGGGCTAGTTTCTATTCCTGTCACTGCTGACAGGAATTAATTTTCCAGCGGCGCGACGCATGACAACACTTAGAACTGGCACAAGCCGGTCAAGCCTGTGAGGAACTCGACATGTCGCTGTTGATCCGTGGCGCTACCGTTATTACCCATGATGAAAGTTACCGAGCCGATGTTTTATGCGCAGACGGTCTAATCCGCGCCATTGGCACTGATCTGGATATTCCCGCCGGCACCGAGATACTCGACGGCAGCGGTCAATACCTGATGCCCGGCGGCATCGACCCCCACACCCATATGCAGTTGCCCTTCATGGGCACCGTGGCCAGTGAAGATTTTTTCAGTGGCACGGCCGCCGGGTTGGCGGGCGGCACCACGTCGATCATCGACTTCGTGATTCCCAACCCGCAGCAATCCCTGCTGGAAGCCTTCCATCAGTGGCGCGGCTGGGCCGAGAAGTCGGCGTCCGACTACGGCTTTCACGTCGCCATTACCTGGTGGAGCGAGCAGGTCCGCGAGGAAATGGCCGAGCTGGTGAGCCAACACGGCATCAACAGCTTCAAGCATTTCATGGCGTACAAGAACGCAATCATGGCCGCCGACGACACCTTGGTGGCGAGCTTCGAACGCTGCCTGGAACTGGGTGCGGTACCGACGGTGCATGCCGAAAACGGCGAGCTGGTGTATCACCTGCAACGCAAGCTGATGGCCCAGGGCATTACCGGGCCTGAAGCGCATCCGTTGTCGCGGCCTTCGCAGGTGGAAGGTGAAGCCGCCAGCCGGGCGATCAGGATTGCCGAAACCATCGGCACGCCGCTGTACCTGGTGCACGTGTCCACCAAGGAAGCGCTGGATGAAATCACCTATGCCCGCAGCAAGGGCCAGCCGGTGTACGGCGAAGTATTGGCCGGGCATCTGCTGCTGGACGACAGCGTGTATCAACACCCCGACTGGCAGACCGCCGCCGGCTATGTGATGAGCCCGCCCTTCCGCCCGCGCGGGCATCAGGAGGCACTGTGGCATGGCTTGCAATCGGGCAACCTGCACACCACCGCCACCGACCATTGCTGCTTCTGCGCCGAGCAAAAAGCCGCCGGGCGGGATGACTTCAGCAAGATTCCCAATGGCACTGCCGGTATCGAAGACCGCATGGCGCTGTTGTGGGATGAGGGCGTGAACACTGGGCGCTTGTCGATGCAGGAATTCGTTGCGCTGACGTCTACCAACACGGCGAAGATCTTCAACCTGTATCCACGCAAAGGAGCGATCCGCGTGGGGGCCGATGCTGACCTGGTGCTGTGGGACCCGCAAGGCACACGGACCATTTCCGCGAAGACTCACCACCAGAAAGTCGACTTCAACATCTTCGAAGGCAAGACCGTGCGCGGCGTGCCGAGCCATACCATCAGCCAGGGCAAGCTGGTCTGGGCGGATGGGGATTTGCGCGCCGAACGGGGTGCGGGTCGGTATATCGAACGGCCGACGTATCCGCCGGTGTTTGAGCAGTTGAGCAAGCGGGCGGAGCGTTCCAGGCCGGTTGCAGTGAAACGCTGAGGCCGCCATTCGCGAGCAAGCCCGCTCCCACATTCGACTGCATTTATCCTGCTGGAATGGGGACGAATGTGGGAGCGGGCTTGCTCGCGAAGAGGCCGGTACAGGCAACAAAAAAACCACTGCCCACCAGAGGCAGCACCTCAAAAACCGTGAGGCCAATACCGTGATCCAGACCCTGAACCATCTTCCCCACCCCCATGAAGATGCGGCGGCCCTCGCCGCGCATTTCACCGACCTGGCGCCGCCGCTCAATGCCCGGCAAGCCCAACTGGAAGCCTCGCGCTGCCTCTACTGCTACGACGCGCCGTGCGTTAACGCGTGCCCCAGCGAGATCGATATCCCGTCGTTCATCCGCAATATCCACACGGAGAACGTCCAGGGCGCCGCACAGAAGATTCTCTCGGCGAATATCCTCGGCGGCAGTTGCGCCCGGGTCTGCCCGACGGAAATCCTCTGCCAGCAAGCCTGCGTGCGCAACAATGCCGAGGAATGCGCCCCGGTGCTGATCGGCCTGTTGCAGCGTTACGCGGTGGACAACGCGCACTTCAGCGAACACCCGTTCCAGCGCGCCGCGCCCACCGGCAAGCGCATCGCGGTGGTCGGCGCCGGGCCTGCGGGTTTGTCCTGCGCCCATCGCAGCGCCCTGCACGGCCATGACGTGGTGATTTTCGAAGCCCGGGAAAAAGCCGGCGGCCTGAATGAATACGGGATCGCCAAGTACAAGCTGGTGGATGACTTCGCGCAAAAGGAACTGGATTTCCTCCTGCAGATCGGCGGCATCGAGATCCGCCACGGCCAGCGCCTGGGCGACAACCTGACCTTGAGCGAACTGCACCAGCAGTTCGATGCAGTGTTCCTCGGCCTTGGCCTGGCTGCCAGCAAACAGCTCGGCCTGCCACACGAGGACGCCCCCGGCCTGCTCGCCGCCACCGACTACATCCGTGAACTGCGCCAGGCCGACGACCTCAGTCAACTGCCCCTGGCCGACCGTTGTATCGTGCTCGGCGCCGGCAACACGGCCATCGACATGGCGGTGCAAATGGCCCGCCTCGGTGCTCGCGACGTCAACCTGGTGTATCGCCGTGGCCTGGCTGAAATGGGCGCCACCGGCCATGAGCAGGACATCGCCAAGGCCAACCAGGTACGCCTGCTGACCTGGGCCCAGCCCGAAGAAGTGTTGCTCGACGACCAGGGCCATGTGCGCGGCATGCGTTTCGCCCGCACCCGCATGGTCGATGGCCGCCTGCAAGCCACCGGCGAGACCTTCGAACTGGCCGCCGACGCGATCTTCAAGGCCATCGGCCAAGGCTTCGACGACGAGGCGCTGCACGACCCGCTGGCCCACCAACTCCAACGCCAGGGCGATCGGATCTTCGTCAACGAACAGCTGCGCACCAGCATCCCCGGTGTGTACGCCGGCGGCGATTGCGTCAGCCTCGGCCAGGACCTCACCGTCCAGGCCGTGCAACACGGCAAGCTGGCCGCGCAAGCCATGCACGCTCAACTCATGCTGAATGTGGAGGCTGCGTAATGGCCGATCTCTCGATTGTATTCGCCGGCATCAAAGCCCCCAATCCGTTCTGGCTGGCCTCCGCGCCGCCTACCGACAAGGCCTACAACGTGGTCCGCGCCTTTGAAGCAGGCTGGGGCGGCGTGGTCTGGAAAACCCTCGGCGAAGACCCGGCCGCGGTCAACGTCTCATCGCGCTACTCGGCACACTTTGGCGCCAACCGTGAAGTGCTCGGCATCAACAATATCGAGCTGATTACCGATAGGTCCCTGGAGATCAACCTGCGGGAAATCACCCAGGTGAAAAAGGACTGGCCGGACCGCGCGCTGATCGTGTCATTGATGGTGCCGTGTGTTGAGGAGTCGTGGAAACACATCCTGCCGCTGGTGGAAGCCACCGGCTGCGACGGCATCGAGCTGAACTTCGGCTGCCCCCACGGCATGCCGGAACGCGGCATGGGCGCGGCGGTGGGCCAGGTGCCGGAGTATGTGGAACAGGTGACGCGCTGGTGCAAGACCTATTGCTCGCTGCCGGTGATCGTCAAGCTCACGCCGAACATCACCGACATACGCGTGGCGGCGCGGGCAGCGTATCGCGGGGGCGCGGATGCGGTGTCGCTGATCAACACCATCAACTCCATCACCAGTGTCGACCTGGAGCGCATGGTCGCCCTGCCGATGGTCGGCACCCAAAGCACCCACGGGGGTTACTGCGGCTCGGCGGTGAAACCCATCGCACTGAACATGGTGGCGGAGATTGCCCGGGACCCACAGACACAAGGCTTGCCGATCTGCGGGATTGGCGGGATTGGCAACTGGCGCGATGCAGCGGAATTCGTCGCGCTGGGCTGCGGCGCGGTGCAGGTGTGCACGGCGGCGATGCTGCATGGGTTTCGGATTGTCGAAGAAATGAAGGACGGGCTGTCGCGGTGGATGGACAGCCAGGGTTACAGCAGCCTGCAGGAATTTTCCGGGCGGGCGGTGGGCAATACGACGGATTGGAAGTACCTGGATATCAATTACCAGGTGATCGCCAAAATTGACCAGGCGGCGTGTATTGGCTGTGGGCGTTGCCATATTGCCTGTGAAGACACGTCGCACCAGGCGATTGCCAGCTTGAAGCAGGCGGATGGGACACATAAATACGAGGTGATCGATGATGAGTGCGTGGGGTGCAACCTGTGCCAGATCACCTGCCCGGTGGCGGACTGTATCGAGATGGTGCCGGTGGATACCGGAAAGCCGTTTTTGAACTGGACGCAGGACCCGAGGAACCCCTACCGCGAGGCGGTGTAGCCTGAATGATCGTTCCCACGCTCCGCGTGGGAATGCATCCGTTGATGCTCCGCGTCACGACCTTAAGAACGGACGCAGAGCGTCCAGGCGGCATTCCCACGCGGAGCGTGGGAACGATCTAGGGCTCCAACCCGATCCCCCGCAGGATCACACTCGTCACCGTCTGCACCGCCCGCTCAAACTGCATGTCCGACAACGGCTGATGGTCATTCAGGATCTTCACCTGATGGTCAAAGTCGGCATAGTGCTGGGTCGACGCCCAGATCATATACAGCAGGCTCGACGGCTCCACCGGCAAAATCCGCTTGTCCTCCACCCACTGGCGGATCTTCGCTTCCTTCATCTTGGCCCAGTCATACAGGCTCACATCCAGCGCCTCCCCCAGGGTTGGCGCGCCGTGGATGATTTCATTCGCCCAGACTTTCGAACCATAAGGCCGGCTGCGGGAATGTTGCATCTTGGCGCGGATGTAGCTGCTGAGCACCACCCGCGGGTCGTCGAACATCTCGAAGCACAAGGCGTCCTGCTTCCACACCTCGAGCAGGTCGAACAACACCGCGCTGTACAGCTCGCTCTTGGTACTGAAGTAGTAATGCAGGTTGGAGCGCGGCAGTTGCACTTCTTCAGCGATGTCGGCCATGGCGGTGCTGCCATAGCCCTTCTCGGCGAAGACCTTTTCAGCCGCCAGCAGAATCTTTTCGACGTTGACCCGACGAATACCGATCTTGTGATTGCCCATAAGGGCTCCCTGACAACAACATGGCTTCAAGACTACCATCCGCTCTAGATCGCGGCGACACGCCACTGTGAAACTTCGTACAAGAACCTTCCCCGTCGATAGCGGATTGGTTAGCATCGCCATCCCCTCGAAGGATCATCCCCCATGACTATTCGACAGCGAAGCGCGTGCGACGACCCGGTGCTGGGTGCACTGTGGGAACGCTCGGTGCGCGCCACCCATGACTTTCTCAGCGAAGACGACATCCAGCGCCTGCTGCCCCTGGTACGCGACTGCTACCTGCCGATGCCCGCACTTGAAGTGTGGGTGTACGAAGATACCCAAGGCATTGGCGGCTTCGTCGGCACCGGCGGCAATAATGTCGAGATGCTGTTTATCGACCCGAACCGACGCGGCCAGGGCATCGGTCGCCAGTTGCTGGACTTCGTCCGCGCCCGCCACGACACCCTGCGGGTCGACGTGAACGAGCAGAATCCACAGGCCGTGGGTTTCTACCTGCACTATGGTTTTATCCAGACCGGCCGCTCGCCCGTCGATGGCGAAGGCAAGCCCTTCCCCTTGTTGCACATGGCACTACCGAACGACTGACTCTCACCTGAAGGTATTGAACAATGTTGATCAAGAAGACCCTCACCACCGTTGCCCTGCTCGCTTCCCTGCTGGGCGCCTCGGCCGCGTTTGCCCACGCCCACCTGAAAAGCTCGGAGCCTGGCGCCGACAGCAGCGTCGCCGCGCCCAAGGACCTGCGCCTGACGTTCAGCGAAGGCGTTGAAGCGACCTTCACCAAGGTATCCCTGAGCAAGGACGGCACCGAAGTCGCGATCAAGGGCCTGGAAACCCCGGACGCCGACAAGAAAGTATTGGTGGTGACACCGGCCGCACCCTTGGCCGCCGGCACCTACAAAGTGGTGTGGAACGCGGTCTCGGTGGATACCCACAAGAGCAACGGTGAATACAGCTTCAAGGTCGGCCAATAATCCATGGCCACCCTGCTGGTGCTGTGCCGTTTCCTGCATTTCATCGTCGTGCTGTTGATGTTCGGGGCCTCTGTGTTCAGGCCCTGGCTGCTGGGCGCGGGACCGCAACCGGTGCTGGACCGCCAACTGTCGCGCATCACCCAAGGGTTGGCGTGGCTGGCATTGGTGTCGGGGGTGGCGTGGCTGCTGTTGATCAGCGCGAGCATGGCCGGTGTCGGGCTGGGCGCGCTGGAATGGTCGACCGTGCAGTTGGTGCTGGGCAAAACCTTCTTCGGCCAGGTCTGGACCTGGCACTTGCTACTGAACGTGCTGCTGGTGCTGGGCCTGATGACGCCGTGGAAGGCGTTGCGCCTGCCGCTCTGTGCATTGCTGCTGGCGACACTGGCACCGGTGGGCCATGGCGCCATGCTCAATGGCATGGCCGGACAGTTGCTGATCCTCAATCAGGTGGTGCACCTGGTGTGTGTCGGTGCCTGGCTGGGCGGCCTGCTCCTGCTGGTGTTGATCCTCAGGCAATCGCCCCGCTATCCGTTGGAACCGATCCTCAAGCGCTTCAGTGGCATCGGTTATGGCCTGGTGACAGGGCTGCTGGTGACCGGATTGATCAACGTGCGGGTGCTCACCGGGCAGTTCTGGCCGACGCCCTTGTTCACAGGGTTCGCCCTGATCCTGTTGATCAAGGTGCTGCTGGTGTTCGGCATGCTCGCCCTGGCGCTGCTGAACCGCCTGCGGATTCACAACTGTGAGCAGCGGCTGCCTGCCTTGAAGGCCAGCGTGATGATTGAATGGTTACTAGGTGTTTCAGCGGTAGCCGCCGTTTCGCTGCTTGGCACCTTGCCGCCCATGGTTGCAGCGGGATAACTCCTCCCCCACTGACTCCCTTCACGCAGGGAGTCATCGTATAACTTTCGATTGACAACCCCCTGAAACCTCGCAAATATCGCTCCCAATGTTGTACGACAACGTATAACAAAAAATAAAAACAACAAGAAGACAAGGGAGCGTCACTGTGAGCCAACACGTCCGCCATTTCTCCGGCACCACCCGTTTTGCCGCCATCGGTTTGAGCAGCCTGGCCTTTACCCTCCCCGCCACCGCCTCGGCAGAAGGCTTCATCGATGACGCCACCGCCACGCTCAACCTGCGCAACGCCTACTTCAACCGCAACTTCACCAACCCCGCCTACCCCCAGGGCAAGGCCGAGGAGTGGACGCAAAACTTCATTCTCGATGCCAGGTCCGGCTTCACCCAAGGCACCGTCGGTTTCGGCCTGGACGTGCTGGGCCTTTACTCGCAGAAACTCGACGGCGGCAAAGGTACCGCCGGCACCCAACTGCTGCCGACCCGCAGCGATGGCCGCCCTGCCGATAACTTCGGGCGCCTGGGCGTGGCGCTGAAAACCAGGCTGTCGAACACAGAATTGAAAGTCGGCGAATGGATGCCGGTACTGCCGATCCTGCGCTCGGATGACGGCCGCTCACTGCCGCAAACGTTCCGCGGCGGCCAGGTAACGTCCAGGGAAATCGCCGGCCTGACCTTGTATGGCGGCCAGTTTCGCGGCAACAGCCCGCGCAACGACGCGAGCATGGATGACATGTTTCTCAACGGCAAAGCCGCATTCACCTCGGACCGCTTCAACTTCGGCGGCGGCGAATACACCTTCAACGACAAGCGCACCCAGGTTGGCGTGTGGTACGCCGAACTCAGTGACATCTACCAGCAACAGTATTTCAACCTGACCCACAGCCAGCCCGTGGGCGACTGGACGCTGGGCGCCAACCTCGGGTTCTTCACCGGCAAGGAAGACGGCAAGGCCCTGGCCGGCGACCTCGACAACAAAACCGCGTTCGCCCTGCTCTCGGCCAAATACAAAGGCAACAGCTTCTATATCGGCCTGCAGAAACTCAGCGGCGACAGCGCCTGGATGCGCGTCAACGGCACCAGCGGCGGCACCCTGGCCAACGACAGCTACAACGCCAGCTACGACAACGCCCAGGAAAAATCCTGGCAGGTACGCCATGACTATAACTTCGCCGCCCTGGGTATTCCTGGCCTCACGCTGATGAACCGCTACATCAGCGGCAGCAACGTGCACAGCGGCACAGTGACCGATGGCAAGGAATGGGGACGGGAAAGTGAAGTGGCCTACGTGGTGCAGAGCGGAGCGCTGAAGAATCTCAATGTGCGCTGGCGTAACTCCAGCATGCGCCGGGACTACAACAACAACGAGTTTGATGAAAACCGGTTGATCGTCAGTTACCCGATAAGCCTGCTGTAAAGCCTCGACAGTCTTGTTGTATGGTGCGCGCGTGTCATGGATGACCCGCCCCAGCAGCCAATGTCATTCGAGTCCGCCATGAAACCCTTCGCCACCGTATCGGCGGTATTAGCCCTGGCCCTGAGCCTCAGCGGTTGCATCGGCCCGCCCCTGGCGCTGACACCGCAAACCGAACAACGCCTGAAAACCGAGGCGCCGATCCGTTTTTTGCTGACCTTCGATGACGGCCCCAGCGCCTCGGGCTTCATGAACCCCAGCCGTTCGGTGATGGCGGACCTGGCGAACAACCCGATACAGCCGGGGATCAAGGCGGTGTTCTTCCTGCAGACCGAGGCGCCCCGCTCCGGCGGCAACCCCCGGGGCTACAAGACCATGGAGCGCGAATACGCGGCCGGCCATATCCTGGGCTTCCACACCGCGACCCCGTGGCACAGCAACCATCGCTTGCAGAATCCGGCTGAACTGGAGCACTACCTCAGCCTGGGTTCGTCGACCCTCACCTCCATCACCGGCCAACCGCCCACACTGGTACGCCCGCCGTTCTGGAACTATGACAAGCGCACCTTCGCCGCCTATCAGCAACACGGCATGCATGTGTTGCTGACCGACCTGAGTGCAAACGATGGGGTGA
The DNA here is from genome assembly GCF_013386315.1 of Pseudomonas sp. P7779. Classification (NCBI taxonomy): domain Bacteria; kingdom Pseudomonadati; phylum Pseudomonadota; class Gammaproteobacteria; order Pseudomonadales; family Pseudomonadaceae; genus Pseudomonas; species Pseudomonas sp. P7779. The sequence continues at coordinate 48,319 of NZ_JACARZ010000122.1, forward strand.
TCTGGGTGTTCAACGGCAGCCCGCGTCGACGGGAAAACCTGATACGCCAACTCTCGGTGGTGCGCGAGCGCATCGCCAAAGGCGAATTACCGACGGTGGACGGCGTGATCCCGGTGGTGGTGACCTTCCACGATATCAACCGCTACACCGCCTGGCACTTGAAGGAATACCTGCAAATCCTGCTGGACAGCGCCCATATCAATGGCGTGCCCCTCGCCACACAGCCTTTCTACACCGACCGGGCAACCTTGCAGCGAGCCGCCATGGCCCGTACGGTAAAAAGCGCCGACGACGTGGTGCACCTGCCAGGTGTGTGGAATTGGGTGTGGGACGCTGACTCGCACTAGGCGCGCGACTCTACCCCCAACTCATCCCACACCGACTCGGCCAAGTGAAACGTCGCATTCGCCGCCGGAATCCCGCAATAGATCGCGCTCTGCATCAGCACTTCCTTGATCTCGGCGCGGGTCACACCGTTGCTCGCGGCGGCGCGCAGGTGCAGCTTCAGCTCTTCGCTGCGGTTCATGCCGATGAGCATGGCGATGGTGATCAGGCTGCGGGTATGCCGCGGCAGGCCCGGGCGGGTCCAGATATCACCCCAGGCGTGGCGGGTGATCATTTCCTGGAACTCGCTGTTGAACTCGGTCAGGGCATTGAGGCTGCGGTCGACGTGGGCGTCGCCCAGCACTTCGCGGCGCACTTGCAGGCCTTCGGCATAACGTTGTTTCTCGTCCACAAAACGCTCCTCATGCAACGGTGACGACAGGCACATACCTGTGGCGAGGGAGCTTGCTCCCGTTGGGTCGCGCAGCGGCCCCAGTGAGGCCGCTGCAGGGCTGTACAAATAGTTGGATTGCGGCTGCTCAGGGGCTGCTACGCAGCCCAACGGGAGCAAGCTCCCTCGCCACAGGGTTCAGCGATACTCAGCGCGATAGCAGAAATTCCAGCACACGGTCGCTGAACGCCGCGCCGGCTTGCACGTTGGACAAGTGCGCGGCATAGAACTCGGCATACTCGGCGCCCTGCACATGCGCCTGGATAAAGTGCCCACCCGCCGGCGGCGTCACCGCATCTTCGCTGCCTGCGATCACCAGGGTCGGCACCTTGATCGACGCCAGTTGCTCGCGGAAATCCGCGTCGCGCACGGCCGCGCAGTTTGCGGCATAACCCTGGGGATCAGTCGCCGCCAGCATATCGGTGATCAGCTTGGCCTGGTCAGGATGAGCCTCGGCGAAGTCAGCGGTGAACCAGCGGGCAATTGACGCATCACGCAGGGCAACCATCGCGGCCGCACCGTCGCGCAGGACCATCTCGATGCGTGGGTTCCAGATCTCGGGCGTGCCGATCTTCGCGGCGGTGTTGCACACCACCAGCCGGCGCAAACGCTCACCCGCGTTGATCCCCAGCCACTGGCCGATCAGGCCGCCCATGGACAACCCGCAGAAATGCGCGCGCTCGATCTGCAACGCATCCAGCAGCGCCAACACGTCACGGCCCAATTGCTCGATGCTGTAGGGGCCTTCGGTGACCAGCGACTTGCCATGGCCCCGGGTGTCGAAACGCAGCACCCGGAAGTACTGGGTGAACGCCTCGATCTGGATGTCCCACATATGCAGGTCGGTGCCCAGGGAGTTGGACAGCACCAGTAGCGGTGCATCTTCGGGGCCATCGAGTTGGTAGTTCAGTTCGCCATCGGCGAGTTGTACAAATCCCACAGCAGCCTCCTCAGGCAGTCAAAGCAAAATGTTCGGCCACGGCCCGGGTGACCCAGGTGTGCGCCTGGCCCAGGTAGTGCGCCGGGTCCAGCAGGCGATCGAGTTCGGCCGCCGAAAGCTCGGCAGTCACTTGGGGTTCATCCCCCAGCACCGCCCGCAGGTGGCGCCCGTCGGCGACGGCGCGTTTGCAGCATTGTTCCAGCAGATGGTGCGCGGTTTCGCGGCCCAGGCGCTGGGCGAGGACGATGCTGACCGCTTCGGCCAGTACCAGACCCTGGGTCAGATCAAGGTTTTGGACCATGCGCCGGGGGTCGACTTCCAGGCCTTCGCTGACCAGCAGCGCCTGATGCAATGCACCGGATACCAGCCGGCAAATCTCCGGCAGGGTTTCCCATTCGGCGTGCCACAGGCCCAGGCTGCGTTCGTGTTCCTGGGGCATCGCGCTGAACATCGTTGCCACCAGGCCGGGCACTCGCGTGGCAGCGCTGATCAGCACGGCAGCGCCCACCGGGTTGCGCTTGTGGGGCATGGTCGAAGAGCCGCCCTTGCCGGGGGCCGACGGCTCAAACACTTCCGCCGCTTCGGTCTGCATCAGCAGGCTGATGTCGCGACCCAGCTTGCCGAGGCTGCCGGCGATCAAACCGAGCACCGAGGCAAACTCCACCAGGCGGTCGCGCTGGGTGTGCCAGGGTTGCTCCGGCAGGCCCAACTGCAACTCGGCGGCCAGTGCTTGCGCCACCGGCATCGCCTGTTCGCCGAGGGCCGCCAGGGTTCCGGAAGCACCGCCAAATTGCAGCACCAGCAAACGCGGCTTCAGCTCACTGAGACGTTGCCGGTTGCGGGTGACTGCGCCGAGCCAACCGGCGAGCTTCATGCCCAGCGTGACCGGCGTTGCATGCTGCAGCCAGGTCCGGCCCGCCAAAGGAGTTGTCCCGTAACGCTGGGCCTGGGCGGCAAGAATGTCCCCCAACCGCGCCAGATCATGTTCGATCAGCTCGACCGCACTGCGCAGTTGCAGCACCAGGCCGGTGTCCATCACATCCTGGCTGGTAGCGCCCAGATGCACATAACGTTCGGCGCCGGCATCTTCGCTGGCGATCAACTTGCCGAGGGCCTTGACCAACGGAATCGCAGAGTTGCCTGCGGTGGCGATGGCGTCGCCGAGGGCATCTACGTCGTAGAGAGAGGCCAGGCAGACCTGGGCAATGGGCGCGACGGCCGCTTGCGGGATCAACCCGACCTGAGCCTCGGCCCGGGCCAGCGCCGCTTCGAAATCCAGCATGCCCTGCAAACGCCCCTGGTCGCAGAACACTTCAGCCATGCCGTTGGCGGTGAAGTAGGCGTCGAACAGTTGGTTGCTCGTGCGCATCGTCATAACACATCCCTAGGTGGCGCATACCCGGCAACGGGCATGCGCCAGCCGGTTACAGATCGTGGTGCAAATACGCCGCCTCTTTGGGCAGGCGCAAGCTGAACAGGAACGCCACCGCCATCATCGCCGTGACGTACCAGTAGAAGGTGTTCTCCATGCCCATGGACTTGAGCCCCAAGGCCACATATTCCGCCGAACCGCCGAAGATCGCGTTCGCCACCGCATACGCCAGGCCCACGCCCAGTGCGCGTACTTGTGGCGGGAACATTTCGGCTTTCACCAGGCCGCTGATGGAGGTGTAGAAGCTCACGATGGCCAGGGCCAGGGTGATCAGCACAAAAGCCAGGAACGGGCTGCTGACGGTTTTCAGGGTCAACAGGATGGGTACAGTGCACAGCGTGCCCAGGGCGCCGAACCACAGCATCGAGTTACGGCGGCCAATCTTGTCCGCCAGCATGCCGAACACCGGCTGCATGCACATGTAGAAGAACAGCGCGCCGGTCATGATGTAGCTGGCGGTCTTGGCGTGCATCCCGGCGGTGTTCACCAGGTACTTCTGCATGTAGGTGGTGAACGTGTAGAAAATCAGCGAGCCGCCGGCGGTGTAGCCGAGCACGGTGATAAACGCCGCCTTGTGATCGCGGAACAGCGCGGCAATGCTGCCGGCGTCCTTGTCTTCACGCATTTCCTTGCTGGTGGTTTCTTTCAGGGTGCGACGCAGCAACAGCGAGATCACCGCCGCAATGGCGCCGATCACAAACGGAATGCGCCAGCCCCAGGCCCGCAGTTCTTCTTCGGTGAGGATCTGTTGCAGGATCACCACCACCAACACCGCCAGCAGTTGCCCGCCGATCAGGGTCACGTACTGGAACGAGGCGAAGAACCCGCGCTGGCCCTTGAGGGCGACTTCACTCATGTAGGTGGCGGTGGTGCCGTATTCGCCGCCGACCGACAGGCCCTGGAACAACCGGGCGACCAACAGCAGGGCCGGGGCCCAGGCGCCGATGTCTTTGTAGGTGGGCAAAAAGGCGATGACCAGGGAACCGGCGCACATCATCAGCACCGAGATCATCATCGAATTCTTGCGACCGTGTTTATCCGCCACCCGGCCGAACAGCCAGCCGCCGATGGGGCGCATCAGGAAGCCGGCGGCGAACACGCCGGCGGTGTTCAGCAGTTGCACGGTGGGGTCGTCCGACGGGAAAAACGCCGGGGCAAAATAGATAGCGCAGAAGGCATAGACGTAGAAGTCGAACCATTCGACGAGGTTGCCGGAAGAGGCACCGACAATCGCAAAAATCCTTTTGCTGCGTTCTTCTCCGGTGTAGTGGCTGGTTTTTGTTGTCATGTTTTTTCACTCAGTGGGAACGGTTATAGCCTAGACATACTTTGCAACAACCATGTTCCGCAAGCAGACTTTTGGATATTTGTTGCCTGAGCCGGCCTCATCGCGGGCAAGCCCGGCTCCTACATTTGGAATGCATTCCCCTGTGGGAGCTGGCTTGCCTGCGATAGATCCTCAGCCAACTCAGTAATCGAAGAACACCGTCTCTTCGTCTGTGCCCTGCAAAATCACATTCCACTGATACACACCCGCCGCATCCGCCTTGGCGATCAACGTGCGGCGGCGCTCCTGCGGCACACACGCCAGCAGCGCGTCATCCCCATTCGCCGCTTCACCGTCAAAGTAAATCCGCGTCAGCAGGTGCTTCACCAGCCCACGGGCAAACACCAGCACCACCAGGTGCGGCGCCTGGGTCGTGCCCTTCAACCCCGGCACACTGCCCGGCTTGATGGTGGTAAAGCGAAACCGCCCTTCAGCGTCCACCGGCACCCGGCCAAAGCCTTCGAAGTTCGGGTCCACCGGTTTGTCCTGCTCATCCTCGGGATGGTCGTACTTGCCGGCCGCATTGGCCTGCCAGACTTCCAGCATGGCGTCGTTGACCACATCGCCATTGCCATCCACCACCTGCCCGGTGATCGCCACGCGCTCGCCGAGGGTGGCCGCAACGGTCAGGTCTTCGCGGTTCAGCCAGGTCAGGCCGATGTGGTAATACGGCCCGACGGTGTGGGAAGTAGTCGCGTTGAGGCTCATCTCATTTCTCCATCGGCGTGGCGTCGCGGCCGCGCAGGACGATGTCCCAACGGTAGCCGAGGGCATAGTGCGGAATGGTTTTTTCCAGATCGAACGAGGCGATCAGGCGTTCCTTGGCGGACGTGTCCGGGACGCAGTTGTAGATCGGGTCGTAGGCCAGCAGCGGGTCACCGGGGAAATACATCTGCGTCACCAACCGCGTCAGCACACTCGGGCCGAACAGCGAGAAGTGGATGTGTGCCGGGCGCCACGCGTTGTGGTGGTTGCCCCACGGGTAGGCGCCGGGCTTGATGGTCTGGAACTGGTACCAGCCGTCGGCGTCGGTGACGGTACGCCCGGTGCCGGTGAAGTTCGGGTCCAGCGGTGCGTCGTGCTGGTCGCGCTTGTGGTTGTAGCGGCCGGCAGCGTTGGCCTGCCAGATTTCCACGAGGATGCCGGGAACGGGCAGGCCGTTTTCATCCAGCACGCGCCCGTGAATGATGATGCGTTCGCCCTGGGGCTCGCCTTCGTGCTGGGCGGTCAGGTCGTTGTCCTTCTCGTTGACGCGCTCGGCGCCGATGGTCGGGCCGGTGATTTCCGACAGGGAATGGGGCAGGAACACCAACGGCTTGGACGGCGAACGCAGGTTCGTCGACTGGTAGGCCGGGTGCAGGTAATCAGGCTGAGTACCCGCTTGCGGGCGCCGGTATCCGGGCTTGTCACTCATGGAGCAATCCTCTTTATTCTTGTGGGTCTCAAACGCGTTCGATTGCCAGGGCCAGGCCTTGGCCCACACCGACGCACATGGTCGCCAGGCCTTTGCTGCCACCGGTTTTTTCCAGCTGATGCAGCGCGGTCAGTACCAGGCGCGCACCGCTCATGCCCAGCGGATGGCCAAGGGCAATCGCGCCGCCGTTCGGGTTGACCTGCGGTGCGTCGTCGGCAATCCCCAGCTCGCGCAGCACGGCCAGGCCCTGGCTGGCGAAGGCTTCGTTGAGTTCGATCACATCGAAATCAGTTACCGCCAGGCCCAGGCGTTCCACCAGTTTGCGCACCGCCGGCACCGGGCCGATGCCCATGACCCGAGGTGCCACACCGGCGCTGGCCATGCCCAGCACACGAGCTCGAGCGGTCAGGCCATGTTTTTTGACGGCTTCCGCAGAGGCCAGGATCAGCGCTGCGGCGCCGTCGTTCACACCCGAGGCGTTGCCCGCAGTGACCGTCTTGTCAGGGCCGTTGACCGGCTTGAGTTTGGCCAGGGCCTCCAAAGTGGTATCGGCCCGCGGGTGCTCGTCGTGCTCGACCAGGGTTTCGCCTTTTTTATGGGCGACACGCACCGGCACGATTTCTTCAGCAAAAAAGCCGGCAGCCTGTGCAACAGCGGTACGTTGCTGGCTGCGCAGGGCGAAGGCGTCCTGATCGGCGCGGGAGACTTTGTAATCGTCGGCCACGTTGTCGGCGGTTTGCGGCATCGGATCGACGCCGTACTGGGCCTTCATCAACGGATTGATAAAGCGCCAGCCGATGGTGGTGTCTTCCAGCTTCATGTTGCGCGAGAACGCCGCATCGGCCTTGCCCATCACGAACGGCGCGCGGGACATCGACTCGACGCCACCGGCAATCGCCAGTTCCATCTCGCCGCTGGCGATGGCGCGGAAGGCCGTGCCGATCGCGTCCATGCCCGAAGCGCACAGGCGGTTCAGGGTGACGCCGGGAATGCTCTCCGGAAGGCCCGCCAACAATGCCGCCATGCGCGCCACGTTGCGGTTGTCTTCGCCGGCCTGGTTGGCGCAGCCGAGGAACACTTCGTCCACAGCGCTCCAGTCCACCGATGGGTTGCGTTCCATCAGCGCCTTGATCGGCAGTGCCGCCAGGTCATCGGCGCGCACGGTGGACAAGCCACCGCCAAAACGGCCGATAGGGGTACGAATGGCGTCACAGATAAATACGTCGCGCATCAGGCTTCTCCGGGGGCTTGGCCGTGGGCGGCAGCGGTGCGTGCCTCAAGGTCGCGCAGGGCAGTCAGTTCAATCTCGGTGGGTTCGGCGCTGGTGGTCACCTGGTCGGCAAAACGAATCGCCCAACCGGTGGCGGCCACTACTTGCTCACGGGTCACGCCGGGGTGCAGGGCGGTGACGACAAATTCGTGGCTGCCCTCCTCCGGCTCCATGATGCACAGGTCGGTAATAATCCCTACAGGACCGGCGCCTGGCAGACCCAGGCGTTTGCGCGAGTCACCGCCTTCGCCGTGGCCGACCGAAGTGATGAAGTCCAGCTTGTCGACAAACGAGCGGGCCGACTGCTTGAGGATGATCAGCACGCTCTTCGCGGAGCCGGCGATCTCCGGTGCGCCACCGGCACCTGGCAGGCGCACTTTGGGCTGGTGGTAGTCACCGACCACGGTGGTGTTGATATTGCCGAAACGGTCGACCTGGGCCGCGCCGAGGAAGCCGACGTCAATGCGCCCGCCCTGCAGCCAGTAGCGAAAAATCTCACCGGTCGGCACCACGGTGTCAGCGGTTTCAGCCAGCTCGCCGTCACCGATGGACAGCGGCAGCACCGAAGGCTTGGCGCCAATCGGGCCGGACTCGTAAATCAGCACCACATCCGGCGACGACGTCAGGCGCGCCAGGTTGGCAGCCTTGGAGGGAAGGCCGATGCCGACGAAGCACACCGAACCGTTCTTCAGGCGGCGCGCGGCGGCGACGGTCATCATTTCGTTGGTCGAGTAAGCCATTATTTGGCCTCCTGCGCGGTGGCCAGCTTGGCCTGGAATTCACTGAAATTGGCGGTGCCGTGGATGTATTCGTTGATCCACGCAGTAAACGTCTCACGGTCCCGGGCGATGGGGTCCCAGGCCTGGTAGAAACGGTTGTCACGTTCGGTGTAACCGTGGGCGTAGGACGGATGCGCGCCACCCGGCACATGGCACACGGCAGTCAGGGCCCAGGTCGGCAGCACGCAGGCGTTCATCGGCGCGTTGAGGTCGTCGACGATTTCTTCAACGGTAACGATGCAGCGCTTGGCCGCCAGGGCCGCTTCCTTCTGCACCCCGAGGATGCCCCACAGCAGCACGTTGCCCTTGCGGTCAGCCTTTTGCGCGTGGATCACGGTGATGTCCGGGCGCACCGACGGCACGGCCGCCAGTACTTCACCGGTGAAGGGGCAGGTCACGGTCTTGATCAGCGGGTTGACCTTGGGCAGGTCGGAGCCGGCGTAGGCGCGCAACACCGCGAATGGCAGGCCGGAGGCACCGGCGACGTAGGCATTGGCCAGGTCGGCGTGGCTGTGCTCTTCGATCTCCAGCGGTTGCGGCCATTGCTTTTCAACGGCGTCCCGCAGGCGATGCAGTGAACCCACGCCCGGGTTGCCGCCCCAGGAGAAAATCAGCTTGCGTGCACAGCCGGCGCCGATCAACTGGTCGTAGATCAGGTCAGGCGTCATGCGCACCAGCGTCAGGTCTTTCTTGCCCTGACGAATGATTTCATGACCTGCCGCCGTAGGGATCAGGTGAGTAAAGCCTTCGAGTGCAACGGTGTCGCCGTCATTCACGAACTGCTTTACCGCATCAGCCAGCGAAAGGATTTCAGCCATGGGGTGGGCTCCCGGTATCGATCGAAAAAGGCGCTGGAGGCAGCGCCGAAGTGCTTGAAGATTAAGCCGGGGGTCGGGGCCAAACAATCCGATAATCGACTGAGTGTTCGATTATCGAACGGATTGTTGTCTTGCTATCGGTCCGTTTCAGGTAGCGTCGGCATGGCTGACCATGCCCTTGATCACCACCGCGGTGGTGGCCAATGCCGCCGGGATCACCAGGGCGGTCAGCACCTGTTCGAAGTTCCAGCCCAGGCCCAGCAAGGTCGCGCCCATCCACGCCCCGAGGATCGCGCCAAAGCGGCCGATGCCGAGCATCCACGACACGCCCGTGGCGCGGCCCTGGGTCGGGTAGAAACGTGCGGCCAGCGACGGCATCGCCGACTGCGCACCGTTGACACACATGCCGGCAATCAACACCAGAGTCGCCAGCAGCGTGATATTGCCCAGGCTCTGCCCCACCGCGTAGGCAAACACCCCGGCCAGCAGGTAGAAGGTACCGATGACCTTGTGGGGATTGAACCGGTCCATCGCCCAGCCCACGCCGACCGCACTCAATACGCCGCCAAACTGGAACAACGCACCGATAAACGCGGCCTGTTCCATGCTGGCGCCGCTGTCGCGCATCAGGGTCGGCAGCCAACTGGTCAGCAGGTAAACAATCACCAGGCCCATGAAATACGTCAGCCACAACAGCAAGGTGCCGGCGCTGTAGGTGCCGGAGAAGATCACCGCGAACACGTTGCGCGCCTTGACGGTTTTCTGTTCGGGCACGCTGAAGCTCGAGGCCTGGGCGACGATACCCGGCTCGATAGGCGCCAGGGTCTTGCGCACCTTGTCGGTGCCGCGATTGCGCACCACCAGGTAACGCGCCGACTCCGGCAGCCAGAACAGCAGCACCACCGCGAGGATCAGCGGCAACAGGCCGCCGATCATCAGCAGGCTGTGCCAGCCATACGCCGGGATCAGCTTGGCCGAGATAAACCCGCCACCGGCCATGCCCAGGTTGAAGCCGCAGAACATGCTGGTCACCAGCAGGGACTTATGGCGTTCCGGGGTGTATTCGGAGAGCAGTGTCGTGGCGTTCGGCATGCCGGCGCCCAGGCCGAGACCGGTGAGGAAGCGCAGGATCAGCAGTTGATCGACGTTGCTGCTGTAGGCCGAGGCCAGGCTGAAGGCCCCAAACACCAGCACCGCCCCCACCAGCACCACCTTGCGCCCGAAGCGGTCGGCGAGTGGGCCGGAGCCCAGGGCGCCGAAGACCATGCCGATCAACGCGGCACTCATTACCGGGCCGAGGCTGGCGCGGTCGATGCCCCAGTCCTGGGACAGCGCCGGGGCGATGAAGCCCATGGCGGCCGTGTCGAGGCCGTCGAGGAAGACGATGAGAAAACACAGGATCACCACTCGCCACTGATACCGCGACAGCGGCTGGGCGTTGATGAAGGACTGAACGTCCAAACAAGTACCGACAGCAGGTGAAGGCTGATTCATTATTTTTATTTCCACACCGATGGGCGGGCGAACGACCTTGAGTCGTCATTATTATTGGGGCGGCGCCTTGAAGCGCTGCCGCACATTAATAAGCCTTGGGAAACACCGTCAATTCATCCAGCCGGGATCTGTGCGGTCACCGAACAGCTTACGCAAACAGCTGCGCACTCAGCTCCTGGCTGGCACTGAGCATGCTCGGCAGGAAACGCTGCTCCAGCTCGCTGCGGCTGACCCGCCCGGCATGGGTGCTGACGTTCAGTGCCGCCAGGACCTGGCCCGAAGCGTCGTACACCGGCACGGCGATGGAACGCAGCCCTTGCTCCAGTTCCTGGTCGACAATGCACCAGCCCTGCTGCCGCACTTCCTGCAGGCATTCGAGCAAGGCTTGCGGGGTGGTGAGGGTGCGGCTGGTCTTGGTTTGCAGGTCGGCGTGGTCGAGGTAGTCCTGCAGCGAGGCGTCATCCAGCGCCGCCAGCAGGATACGGCCCATGGAGGTGCAGTAGGCCGGGAGACGGCCGCCCACGGAAAGGTCGACGGAAATCAGGCGTTGGGTGGTGGCGGAGCGGGCAATGTAGAGGATGTCATCACCTTCCAGGGTTGCCATGTTGCACGCCTCGTGGAGCTGCTCGCTCATGCGGTCCAGGTACGGCTGCGCCGAAACGGCCAGGGGCGTGGACGACAGGTAAGCGTGGCCGAGGGTCAGCACCTTGGGCAGCAGCGAATAGGTACGCCCGTCGGTGGTGGCGTAGCCGAGTTTGATCAGGGTATGCAGGCAACGGCGTACGGCAGCGCGGGGGATTTCCGTGCGGTGGCTGATCTGGGCGATGGTCAGGTGGCGCTTGCGCTCCTGGAATGCCTGCACCACGGCCAGGCCGCGGGCCAGGGAGGTCATGAAATCCGGATCACCGGTAAACGCCTGGATGCGCTTGGCCGGTGACGCAACGATCGGCGGCGCCACTGATGCGAAGGAGTTGCGCAATTGATCGTTCATTTGGGGTCCTTTCTCTTATTTTTAACCGCTGCGGGAGGGTGACCGCTATTACAAGCCGCCGTGCAATGGCTGCACAAGGCAGGGCAACCAACATTGGGCGATTATCGGACGGTCATTCGATTATCGCAATTTGTCACCGCCGACCGGTGCCGGAACCCCTCTACATCCATTTGAGTGCCTTTCAGAATCGACTGATGTACGAGAGAAGTTAAGGTTGATTAACGCCTGTAGAACATTGCACGATTTATGGCGCCAATAGTTCAGCAAATACCCCACACACCTGCGTAACAAAACCCTCACACAAAGTTGACGATTTTTAACTTGTTGGCGATAGTGTTATTCAAGCGCGTGGCTATAATGCATCCTGTGCAGGAGCCAGCCTCGCCTGACCCCGAGGATAGATTTCACCCAGTCGTGCACCGGCTGCGTGCAGGCTCCGCCGCAAGTACCTGACACACATTTCGAATGCCTGCCAACTGCTTGTGGCTGTGACAAGAAAACTGTTGCTACGACAACTGCTCTTCTCCGGTATCGTGGCCGCGTGCAATAAAGAAGTGGTTTTTCCTGTATACCTTTCCACGCTGATCTTCAGATTGACGGTATACCGGGGGCGACTTCCCGGCATCGCGTTTCGCCGGAATCAAACTCAACTCAATTAGGTAACAATGTGACGAAAGACGAACTGCGCGCGGAACTTGAGCGCCAGGAACAACGTTACAAGGATGTTTACGGCGGGGAAGTCACCACCTACGCCGCCCAGCCAGAACCTGAACGCAAGCCATGGCGCAAACGAGCCAGCCTGCTCGACCAGGCCTTTGCCCAGGAAATCCAAAAGATTGAACAGGACCTCAAAGCCGAAGAGCCATAAGCGTTTCGGGTTGAGCTTCCAAAGGTGCCATCTCTCTGCCAGTACCACGCTGGTGGAGGGAAGCCCGTTATGTGGCCTTAGCGAAATTTCATACGATTGTTTCAGTTATTCCCTTCCGGCGCTTTATCCCGAGAATTTGATGGATCCTCCATATAAATCAATCACTTGCCAAAGCCCCGAAAACACCGGGATGCACGCCTCCCCCCCATTTTTTTTCGTTGAAGAATGTTACCGATGAGCAGCTAGTGCATTGATTACCGATGTTTTCTGGCATAATCGCGCCCCCTTACGACCGGGTCAGAAAACCTTCATGATCGATTTATTCAGCGGACTGGATGCTTGGGTTCTAGTGAGCCTGTTGCTCGCCCTGGCCTTTGTCCTCGCCTTCGAGTTCATCAATGGCTTTCATGACACCGCTAACGCGGTTGCCACAGTCATCTATACCAAAGCCATGCCTCCGCATCTGGCCGTGTTCTTCTCCGGGGTGTTCAACTTCCTCGGCGTGTTGCTCGGTGGGGTCGGTGTTGCGTATGCCATCGTGCACCTGCTGCCGGTGGAGTTGCTGATCAATGTGAACACCGGCCACGGTCTGGCCATGGTCTTCTCATTATTGGCAGCGGCGATCACCTGGAACCTCGGCACCTGGTATTTCGGGATCCCGGCGTCCAGTTCCCACACCCTGATCGGTTCGATCCTCGGTGTCGGCCTGGCCAACGCCCTGATCAACGACATTCCCCTGGCTGACGGCGTCAACTGGCAGAAAGCGATCGATATCGGCGCTTCGCTGGTGTTCTCGCCGATGGCTGGTTTCGTGGTTGCCGCCCTGGTGCTGCTGGGCCTGAAATGGTGGCGCCCGCTGTCGAAGATGCACAAGACACCGGACCAGCGCCGCAAGCTCGACGACAAGAAGCACCCGCCGTTCTGGAACCGCCTGGTCCTGGTGATTTCGGCGATGGCCGTGAGCTTCGTGCACGGCTCCAACGACGGGCAGAAAGGTATTGGCCTGATCATGCTGGTACTGATCGGTATCGTGCCGGCGCAGTTCGTACTGGACCTGGGCAGCACCACTTACCAGATCGAGCGCACCCGCGACGCCACGCTGCACTTGAATCAGTTCTACCAGCGCAATCAAGAAACCCTCGGTGAGTTCCTGGCCCTGGGCAAAAGCGTGAAAGACGATTTGCCGGGCAAGTTCCAGTGCAATCCGCAGCAGACTGAACCGACGATCAACGCCCTGCTGGGGACCTTGAAAGGTGTCTCTGACTACCATTCGTTGACCGCCGAGCACCGGATTGAAGTGCGTCGTTATCTGTTGTGCCTGGATGACACCGCGAAGAAGGTGGGCAAGTTGCCAGGCCTGGATGCGCGTGAGAAGTCGGACCTGGACAAGTTGCGCAAGGACCTGACGGCGACCACCGAGTACGCGCCGTTCTGGGTGATCCTGGCGGTGGCACTGGCCTTGGGCCTGGGCACCATGGTGGGCTGGAAGCGTGTGGTGCTGACCATTGGTGAGAAGATCGGCAAGCAGGGCATGACGTATGCCCAGGGTATGTCGGCGCAGATCACCACGGCCAGCATGATTGGCTTGGCCAATATCTTCAGCTTGCCGGTTTCCACGACCCATGTGTTGTCTTCGGGTGTGGCGGGGACCATGGTGGCGAACAAGAGCGGGCTGCAAGGTGGCACCGTCAAGACCATTCTGATGGCTTGGGTGTTGACGCTGCCGGCGACTGTGGGCCTTTCGGCCGGGTTGTTCTGGTTGGCTTCCAAGGCTTTGGGTAGCTGACAGCTCTTGGGCTTGTGAAGAGGGTGCGACCTGTGAGGGTCGTGCCTTTTTTTATGGCTGGGGTTTGGGTGTATATCCGTTAT